>NZ_AP018316.1:2461967-2479654 GCF_002368115.1 Dolichospermum compactum NIES-806
AGTGTGACACTTGCGTAAGTCCTAGATTTATTTCATAATACACAGGACTTACGCAACTGGCACATTGGTAGGGTGCGTCAAATATCAACAATCTGTTTATTTGCAGGATTTATGCAGTCTGACGCACCCTACAACAGATTTTTGGTGTGACACTTGCGTAAGTCCTAATACAGTTAAAACAGCCCTGACAAAAGATGGATGGACAATTACTGACGAGCATCTATTTATTCAAGTTGAGGATATTGATTTTTACATAGACTTAACAGCAGAGAGAATTTTAGCTGCTGAAAAAACTGGTAAAAAAATAGCAGTAGAGATAAAATCTTTTTTAGGAGCCTCAGACGTAACTGAATTTCACCTAGCACTTGGTCAATGTCTTAACTACCGTTCAGCACTGAGGTTGACCCAACCTGCTCGGATCTTGTATTTAGCCGTTCCGGTAGATGTTTATGATGAGTTTTTTAGTCGGAAGTTTATTCAAAGAATAATTGGCGAATATGACCTAAAATTACTGATTTTTAACCCAGATCAAGAGGAGATTGTGATATGGAGAGACTAAATTACAAAGAAATAGTCCAAACAATTCTGGAAGGTCACGCAAGAAATCGCCCAAATAATCAAACAGAAGTCAAATTGATATTTGATACAGAGCGCAATCATTATCAAGTTATTAATATTGGTTGGCAAGAACTAACGCGAATATTTGGTTGTATTATTTACGTAGAAATTAAAGATGGCAAAATTTGGATTGAACGCGATGGCACAGAAATCGGAGTAGCTAATGAATTAGTAGAAGCTGGAGTTCCTAAACAAGATATAGTTTTGGGTTTTAAAGCTCCATACAAACGGAAATTTACCGAGTTTGCTACTAGTTGAAGCCTATCCATCAAAGTCGTTCCCAATAAAGGTTTAAAACCAGATGCTAAAATAGGAACTACTTTTTCTCGATTGTCCCAAACAATTGTTGCTAAATGTATAGATAACAACGTCTCCCTACCATCGGCTAATCTCGCAAGCGTAGTGGAATATAACGGCAGATTCATCGCGCTGACAGCTTGTGGTGGTAATGTAAGATGGTCGTTGAATCCAGTATCAATAATAAAATTAATAGAAAAATATGGTTGTGTCGGTAAACGAAAAATTTATTCTGGCTGAACCGTCCCTGTTCCCTATTCCCTGGTAAAATATTTCAACATCTCTGAAAATACGTTACCATGACTACTGAAAATACCACGGGTGCTGATGCTATTGATAGAGCGATATCAAGGGGAATTGATTTTGATGGTTCTCCTATTCCCATAGTTAAATTAGACCTATATGAACAAGTTATGGGTTTAGAATCAGGCAGACAACGCAGCGGTGTATCCAATACCATGCGGTCTCGCATTGTTCGGATTGGTGCTAAACACATCCCCCAGGCTGAACTTGATCAAAAACTAGTTGAAGCTGGTTTTGCACCTTTAAAAGAAAAGGAAATTGCTTTTTTCTACGGTGGTAAATAAAAGAAATTCTGTTTTTATTTATTTTGTAGTCTGATTTATAATTCAGGAAATTGTGAGCATACGCTTGTCATTACGGCAAATTTATGCTTTCAATTTCAATAATCAAATTGAAGAAGGAGTCAGAAGTCAGAATAAATTAGTGAAGCGAAATACCAGCAACATACAAAGTATTTATTTATTGTTTTTTATATACCATATTTCAAAATAAAGCCTCTTTTCCTCTTCATGCTTACTTGCCTTTTTTGAAGAGAGTAAACATAAAGATATCTAGAATAAATTTCAGTTCTAGTCATAAATTCTGCTAATTTATAAATAATTGGTTAAGCTACAAAGATTTTTAGATCAAGAAACCAAGTCAACCAGGTAATTTATCGTCATATCAACATTCACGTTTCAGGGGTTCTGGTAATGGATATTACGACGCTGCTAATTGTTTGGTTAGTCACGGCTGTTAGCTTGTGGATTATTAGTAAATTACCTTTAGGAGTGGAAATTGATTCTCCTGAAAAGGCAATTTTTTCTGCCGCAGTTTTAGGTATTATTACAGCATTAGTGAAGCCAGTTCTCAAGGTTTTGTTTGTGATACCAAATTTAGCCACCTTTGACTTATTATCTGGTATCTTCACTTTCATGATTGCTGTTGCTTGTTTTAGTATTGCTGCTTGGTTAGTAGATGGTTTCCGGTTACGTTTTGGGATTTGGAGTGCAATTTTAGGTGCTTTCGCACTTACTCTTGTCAATAACATTATCTACAAATTGTTAGGTGTCTAATTGATAATTAGTAATCGGTGATTTCTTAATATCACCTATTCGTTATATTATCAATACAAATAATTAAGACATCTAATTTCCGAAAATTAACTGGGGGTTAATCTCTGCAAAATCTGTTTCAAAACTATTCCAGTCCAATCAATATCGGCTACTGTTGTCTGTTTTCCTAAAGTTAATCTAATTCCTCCTAAAGCCGCTTTTTGAGAATATCCCATTGCTAATAAAATGGGACTAGGGCTTAATTTTCCACTATTGCAAGCTGCACCAGCACTAATACCAATTCCGGCTAAATTTAACTGACGTACCAAAGTTTTACCACTGATTTTTTCCCCATCTGCAAATTCTAAATAAAAACTGAGATGATGGGGTAAACGATGAATTTTGTCACCTGTGGGCATTAAACCGGGAACATCTGCTAAAATGGCAAAGAGGCGATCGCGCAACAGGATCAATCTCTCTCTTTCCGTCTCTAATTCCTGTGCTGCTAACTCCGCAGCTACTCCAAATCCAGCAATAGCGGGCGTTGCTTGCGTCCCTGAACGCATTCCGTTCTCCTGTCCACCCCCACCCAGCAGCGGTATTAATTCCACTCCAGGACGCACATATAACGCCCCTGTACCTAAACCGCCATATAATTTATGACTAGATAAACTCAATAAATCTACAGGTAAAGTCTGCACATCTAGCGGTAAACGTCCAGCAACTTGCACTGCATCTGTGTGAAATAAAGCACCGTGTGTTTCCATTATTTTTCCCAATTCTACAATTGGTTGGACTGTTCCTATTTCGCTTTGTCCATAAATCACAGATACCAACACGGTGTTATCTCGCAAAGCTGCGGTTAAATCTTCGGGGTTAACTCTTCCTTGATGATTTACACCCAAACGGGTAACTTCCCAACCCCAATTTTCTAACATTTTCGCCGGTTCAGAAATGGCGGAATGTTCTACACTAGAAATGATAATATGTTGGGGAGTAGTGTAACATCGCGCCACCCCCATAATTGCTAAATTATCTGCTTCCGTTCCCCCGGAAGTGAAAATAATTGATTCAGGAACAGCATTAATTAAACCCGCAACTTGCATTCGCGCAGTTTCCACAACCAAGGCGGCACGGTTGCCCCATTCATGTAAACTGGAAGGATTACCCCACTGTTGCATTAAGATTTTTTGGATAATTGCGATCGCTTCTGGACGAGTCGGAGTAGTTGCACTGTAATCTAGATATACTTGCATAAAAATTAATAATTAAGTGGACAAATATTTACTTTTCTACATAATTTAATACACCACATTTTGGGAATAATAATTTACGTATAACCCTACAGCGATTTTCGGGTAAATAAACCACATTTTTTTGTCTCACGCAGAGGCGCATCAAGGGTGTGGTCTAAATAGATGAAAACTGCTGTAATCTAGTTTTATTAAATTACCGTGTCTATTTTCCCACAAATCCGTTATTTTTCTTATATCTTTTTGTTGCTATTCACTCTAACTGGTTGTGAACAAGTCCAATCATCAAACCAGCATTTAGCACCATTACCCGCATTACCCCAAGATTCTTTAATTCAAGTTTACTTCAATAATTCCGAATCTTCAGAATATCAAGAAACCTATCGTCAGCAAACCCGGTTAGGAGATGATTTAGAAAAGCAGATTGTTGACACCATTTTCCAAGCAAAATCTTCTGTAGATGTAGCTGTACAAGAATTGCGTTTACCAAAAGTTGCCCAAATATTAGCAGAAAAACAAAAATCTGGGGTCAAGGTTAGATTAATTTTAGAAAGTAATTATTCTCGTCCTTGGAGTAGTTTCAATTCCACAGAAATAGCGAAGTTAGAAAAAAGAGAACAGGAACGATATAACGAATTTCGGAAATTTGTTGATATCAATCAAGATCATCAAATTACACCTGAAGAAATTAGTCAACGGGATGCTTTAGCAATTATTCAAAATGCCCAAATTCCTTGGATAGATGATACTGCTGATGGTTCAAAAGGTAGTAGTTTAATGCACCATAAATTTATGATTGTTGATAATCGTTTTGTAATTATTACTTCTGCAAATTTTACCCTCAGTGATACATTTGGAGATTTTACCAATCCTAGTAGTTTAGGGAATACCAATAATTTATTAAAAATTGATAGTTCTGAATTAGCAACTCTACTCACAGAAGAATTTAATATTATGTGGGGTGACGGAGTAGGAGGAAAACTAGATAGTAAATTTGGAGTGACAAAACCTGTTCGTAACCCACAAACAATTACATTAGGTAATAGCAAAGTTACAATTCGGTTTTCTCCAACATCTCCTACTGAACCTTGGAGTAATTCCAGTAATGGGTTAATTGCTAAAACCTTATCTGCAAGTTCAAAAACAGTAGATTTAGCATTATTTGTATTTTCAGATCAACAACTTGCCAATATTCTCGAACAGCGTCATAATCAAAATGTCCAAATTCGAGCTTTAATTGAACCACAATTTGCTTATCGTTACTACAGTGAAGCTTTAGATATGATGGGATTTGCTTTAAGTAATAACTGTAAATATGAAGTTGATAACCGTCCTTGGAAAAATCCGATTTCTACAGTGGGAGTCCCGGTTTTAGCTAAAGGAGATTTATTGCATGATAAATTTGCCGTCATTGATAACCAAACCGTAATTACAGGTTCACATAATTGGTCAGAAGCAGCAAATAATGGCAATAATGAAACATTAATAGTGATTGAAAATCCTACAGTAGCAGCACATTATCAACGGGAATTTAACCGTCTTTATGGTAAAATAAAACCCGGTTTACCAGCAAATATTAAATCTAAAATTGATGCAGAAGTTAAAAAATGTCCTCAAATTAAACAACCATCATCTTTCGTAAATCCAATTACCACTAAAATTAATCTCAATACAGCAAGTCAAGCAGAATTAGAAACTCTTCCTGGCGTGGGTGAAAAGTTAGCCGAAAGGATAATTATAGCCCGTCAACAGCAAAGGTTTACTTCTTTACAAGATGTAGATAAAATATCGGGAATTAGTGCTAAAATGTTGGCAGAATGGGAGAAAATGATCACATTAACCTCAGATTAACGCATATACGGATAATCATGTTACCATTAATGAAATTTAACGATAAATTGAATGGGGCGATCGCCCAAAATCAGAGTTTACTATTTATAGGACTAGATCCTAATCCAGAAATGCTCCCTGAACGATATTCCCAGAAATCAGATCCCAAAAGTATGATTAATGGTCTGTGGGATTGGTTAGAATTTACTATTTCCCAAAGCAGTGATTTAGTATGTGCCTATAAACCAACTTTGGGATTTTACGCAGCTTTAGGTATTCCGGGATGGGAATTACTACAACGAACTTTAAAAGCTATTCCTGCCCACATTCCGATTATATTAGATGCTAAACATAGCGATCTTAATACTAGTACAATTTTCGCTAAAACTGTTTTTGAAGAATGGCAGATTGATGCGATTACATTGAGTCCTTATGCAGGACAAGATCACGTAGCACCCTTTTTAGTTTATCCCGATAAAGCCGTTTTTATTTTGTGTACAACTTCTAATCCAGGTGCAGTGATTTTGCAGCAATACCCTACAGCCGAATCACCTTTTTATTTACAAGTAGTCAAAGAAGCAAAAAACTGGGGAACACCTGAACAACTGGGTTTAGAAGTAGGAACTATTCAGCCAGATATTTTAGCAAAAATTCGCAAAGAAGCACCAGAAAGAGTAATTTTAGCCCGCAGCATCTGGTGTGAAGGTGGTAATCTTAAAAACTTGCTATCAGCGGGATTAAATTATAATGGTGATGGGTTACTTCTTCCCGTTTCTCAAGATATGTTAGGAAGTGAAAATCTATCTACCCAACTGCAATTTTTAAGGGCAGAAATTAATCAGCTTAGAACTGAAATTTCTCAGAAAAACTCCGCTTGTTCCGTTTGGTTTCCCGATGTTTGTTTATTAAATAAACACCCGCTTTTAGATTTAATTTTACAACTTTATGACATTGGTTGTATCATGTTTGGTGAATTTGTCCAAGCTTCTGGTGCTACCTTTCCCTATTATATAGACCTCCGCAAAATCATTTCTAATCCCCAAATATTTCATCAGATAGTAATTGCTTATGCAGAGATTCTTAAAGACCTAACTTATGATAGAATAGCCGGTATTCCTTATGGTTCTTTACCTACTGCTACTGGATTATCATTACATCTAAATTCCCCGATGATTTTTCCCCGCAAAGAAGTAAAAGCACACGGAACCCGCAAGGTAATAGAAGGTAATTTTAATCCTGGAGAAGTTGTTGTCGTTGTTGATGATATTTTGATCAGTGGTAAAAGCGTAATGGAAGGAGCAGAAAAGTTAAAATATGCAGGATTAAATGTCAATGATATTGTAGTATTTATGGACCATGAGCAAGGTGTAAAAGACAGATTGCGAGAAAATGGTTATCAAGCACACGCAGTTTTAACAATTTCTGAAATTACAGAAACTTTATATGCAGCAGGACGTATTAGTGAGGAACAATTTAAAACCTTATCTGAAATAAATTAGACATTTATTCTCAAGATAGTGATACAAAACTAATTCAATAATTAGGATTTTGTAGTAAACTGTAGTTAGAATGGTTAGATATGGGAATCTTCAATAATTTCCCAACAACAAAACACCCGACTTCTCTAAGCAGTCGGTTATCTGAAACTCTGGATGTTTAAAAATAAAGCTTAGTAATTTTTATCACCAATCAAAACAGGAACAAATTTCTCAATGAATGCCATACGTTTTCATCATTCCTTAGTTAATAAAAAAATTCCTATCCTTGTTGATAGCACTGATCTTAATTATTATTTTCAAGAGCAAGGATATCAAACTATTTTATTTGATGATTACGATTTTGCTAGTCAACAACTAGCATTTGCTGTAATTTCAGATTATAGTTATCATGATCGACTTATACAGCTATCTCATACCTCCAAAAGTACGATTATCCATCTACTAGCAGTTAGGTATGATATAAATCCTCAAATCATCGCTTATTCATTCGAGCAACTTCTCTCTTGTGATCTAACACAAGTATTAGAGTTAAGAGCTAAAACTTATGAGCAAATTGCTGAAGTGGAAGATGAATTATATTTATCTGATCATAGAGGCACTAAATTAACGTGCTTATTGTCAGAAAATTTAGAAGTTATAAATACTGAAGATGAGTTAGAACCAGGATGGTTTTACTCAATTTCGGAAATGCTAGAAAGCGGAATAGTCAATATTAAAAGTGATAAATCAAGTTTTTCACTAGATGGAACTTTCTTTTTTGATGGCATGATTTAGGCTTGTGCAAACCCACAAGTGAGAGAACGTCACCATAATGCTTTGACATATTTACTTAAGAAGGTAAATTCAAGTCAAGAAAAATATATTCATATCGAAGATAATACTATAACTCATCTCATTTTGGATGGTAGGGATGAAACTTCTATATTACTGGAAATGGATTATGGTTTAGAACGTAACTTGAGTTTTACTGAGATAGGCTTTGGCTGTAACAAAAATATTGAAAAAAATCTGAATTGGCAGATAAACTCCATTATGAATCAAGGAGTATATGGAACGCACATAGGCATAGGTATGGCACAGAAGTCTCCTTATATTGATTTTATTTCTCAAAGCATCAAGATTATTTAATGCCGATATAGCGGTTCTTGGTTGAGTGAAATACAAGAACCCCACCCCCAACCCCCTCCCCGCAAGCGAGGAGGGGACTTATGATGTATCTCATTCAAGTGCATACCGCTATAAATTGCCATCCTATATAACCTGTCAAATAACTCCTCTTCTGTCACTTTCCCTAAATGAAATGATGTAACTCTTGCTATATAAGAGTTTTAGTTTAAAGCAATGATTACATCTATCGGATTGGAAAATAAAGCCAGAAACCCAGATCCAGTAAAAGTTGTGCCAATTTTTATTCTTTTGATCTCTCAAACATTGGATCGAATAGGACAACACCATGAAGATAAGGAAACATAGCCTGAGTTGGAAGACGGTCTTGGTTTTTCGCAAAAACATACCAAGTTTGTCTGGGACGAAACCAGGGGATTGAGATTCCTACCAGTCCGGCATCTTGTGCTAACTTTTTAATTTTATATAATTCTAAAACCTTTTTTTATCAAAAATGTTTACAAGCTTTTGCAAATAGTGAGTATACGGTAGTAATGTCTGTGGGGAAATTTATAGATATTGCTGAATTGGGAAAAATTCCCCCTAATTTTATTGTCAGCAACTATGTACCTCAAATGCAAGTGCTTCAACAAGCTAGTGTTTTCATTACTCATGGGGGAACTAATAGCACTTGGGAGGCATTAATTAACAAAGTACCACTGGTTGTATTTCCCCAAGGAGGCGATCAATATTTAGTAGCTAATCGTGTAGAAGAATTAAATATAGGAGTATGGGTAAAACAGAAAAATATTGCTCCATTGAAATTGCGATCGCTTGTTGAGCAGATCATCAAAGATGAAAAAATTCGTAGTAACGTTGATCTATTAAGTGATTCTTTGATAATATCAGGTGGCACTCAAAAAGCAGTAGATAAAATTTTAGAATTTAAACAGAGGAATAGCATTTCTCATGTTTTGAAATAGTACAAATTTTATTATCTGCATTAACTAAGTAAATTCTAATTAAGAGCAAAATGAAACTGACAACAGAAGCACTAAAAAGTTATGAAGAACAAGGATTTTTGTTCATTCCAGAGTGTTTTAGCCGTGAGGAAATTTCAGTAATTTGTGATCAAATTCCCAATGTAATGGACGATGAAGCAGTTGGTCGTGTTTTGGAAGATGATCAAATGTTAACCAGCGAAATCATAAATTTTCTACGGGTAGATTCAATATTTATGATAGTCAAAATTGGAATAAAATTTTTTGGGATTATGAAAAACAACATGATGATATATAGGACTTACGCAAGTGTCACACCAAAAATCTGTTGTAGGGTGCGTCAGACTGCATAAATCCTGCAAATAAACAGATTGTTGATATTTGACGCACCCTACCAATGTGCCAGTTGCGTAAGTCCTGGATATAGAAGAATTTGCCCGTTCCCAAATTGGTTTAGACATAGATACTATCAAATATAATTTTTCTCAAAAAATTGAATCTAGTTTTGATAGTCTTTTAGATAAAATCAATGCCCCTAGTAGTGTACAACTAACTAATAAATATCGCTATAAGCTGCAATCTCTTTCTTTGGATGCAGATTACGTCATTGATTTACATAGTCACACTGGAGAAGGAATAGAATACCTTTATTATTTCCGAAATCGAGAAGACAGCGCTAATTTATTTCTCCTAAATTATGCCATTTTATTTGATGAATATGATGGTGATGCTTTTGATGAATCATTCATAAAACCCTGGTTAGCTTTAGAGAATGCTTTATTAAAATTAACCGAACAAAAAATGATATTTGATAAAGAAGCATGGACTTTAGAATTAGGAACGGGAATGCAAATGAATCCAAATTCAGTAACTAAAGGAGTGTGCGGAATTAAAAATTATTTAACTCAAAAAAGTATTTTAGAAATACAGGATTTAACCCAACTAAAAACTATATCTCATCAAACCAATTTTCGTTCACTTAGTCAACTCAAAAAATATTGGAGTCCCGTAGGCGGAATGATTTTATCTAAAGCTGCATTAGGTACTTCAGTAACTCAGGGAGATTTGCTATATCAAGTTCTGACATTCAATAAAATCGGTGAATTACCTACAACTGTTCATGTTTATGCTGAGAAAACAGGCTTGGTTTATGATATATCAATAAATAACTCTGTTAACGAAGGAGAATTTGTATTAGCGACTATGTAGTTTGTCATGAAAAACATTTAACACAGAATTATTCAATCTCTGGCGTTGCTGAATTGAGGTATGAAATTCCTAAATTGAACCTTTAAAACTCTTACCTCAGTGCGTCTTTGCGCCTTTGCGTGAGACTAAAATTCATACCCTTAATCAGCAACGCCTTCAATCTATTAATTTATCTGCGTTTATTTGCGTTTATCTGCGTTCAAATCTTGATTCTTATACTCAAAACGGCTAGAAGCTGGACTTTTTTATCATACAAAGAACAATTTCAAAGCCTCTCCCCGCACCTCTCCCTAACCCTCTCCTCTTAGGAGAGGGAAAAGGAATAACATTTAATACTGGAGAGGTTTGGAGAGGGGTTTCATATTTGGTTAAACTATGAACCGTTTTCAGTATAAATAAAATTACCATTTGTCCTGATTTGCATAAAGGCAAACATCAGGATTGTTGATTAATGGCAAGAAACCGTAATAAAACATTACACTAAAATAAATATCTAACTGGGATTTAGCGCCTAAAAAAATTATGACTCAACCAACTACAAAAATTTGTATACTAGGTGGTGGCTTTGGTGGACTCTACACCGCCCTGCGTTTAAGCCAACTCCCCTGGGATTCTACACCCAAACCTGAGATTATTTTAGTAGATCAGAGCGATCGCTTTGTCTTTTCCCCCCTGCTTTACGAACTCCTCACCAGAGAACTCCAAACCTGGGAAATCGCCCCACCATACTCAGAACTACTGCAAGGAACAGGAATCCAATTCCACCAAGCGTCCGTTTCCACAATAGACATCAACAAACAAAAAGTCCAATTACAAGATAAATCAGAACTAAATTATGACCGCTTAGTCTTAGCATTAGGTGGTGAAACACCCCTAGACTTAGTTCCTGGTGCTGCTACCTATGCTTACCCTTTCCGTACTATCACAGATGCCTACAAATTGGAAGAACGGCTACGAATTCTCGAAGCAGCAAAGCCAGAAAAAATCCGTGTCGCCATAGTTGGTGCAGGTTACAGCGGCGTAGAATTAGCTTGTAAACTAGCAGATAGAATCGGCGAAAAAGGACGTTTCCGCCTCATTGAAATCGGTGATCAAATTTTACGCACTTCCCCAGAATTTAACCGTGCAGCCGCCAAAAAAGCCTTAGATAGTAAAGGCGTATTTATTGACCTAGAAACCAAAGTAGCAGCAATCAATCAAGATAGCATCTCCCTAGAGTATAAAAATCAAGTAGACACCATACCCGTAGATTTAGTCATTTGGACAGTAGGAACAAAAGTTTCTCCAGTTGTCACAGCCTTACCCCTCAAACACAATCAGCGCGGACAAATCACCACCACAGACCAACTACAAGCCATAGAACATCCCGAAATCTTTGCTTTAGGAGACTTAGCCGACTGTCTCGACGCAGACGGAAAACAAGTCCCCGCAACCGCCCAAGTCGCCTTTCAACAAGCCGATTATACCGCTTGGAATATCTGGGCTACCATCACCAATCGTCCCCTCCTTCCCTTCCGCTATCAACCATTAGGAGAAATGATGGCTTTAGGAATAGATAACGCCACCCTCACCGGGTTAGGTGTGCAATTAGACGGTTCTGTTGCCTACTTAGCCCGTCGTCTAGCTTATCTGTATCGTTTACCCACTTTAAATCATCAATTGAAAGTTGGGTTTAATTGGTTAGTTAGCCCCATAATAGAAGCCATTTCCAAGTAATTAAAGATCCTTCCCCGACTTCTCCAACCAGTTGGGGATCTACAGCGATTTCCAATCATATAAGCTACATCTTAGCCCCCTCATCGCTTGCGGGGAGGGGGTTGGGGTTCTTGTTCCAGGTTTGATGACAATTTGCTGTAGATGAGAAGTTTGGGATCTAAAACGGTAAACTAGACAAATTCAGATATCATGGCTATGTATTTAGTGACTGCTGCGGACTAAAGTATTAATTCTTATGAAAAAGCCTAAAGTTATTTTTGTAGATGCTGTTGGTACATTGTTTGGGATTAAAGGTAGTGTTGGGGAAATTTACCGACAAATCGCCCAAGAATTTGGTGTAGAAGTTTCCGCCCAAATTTTAGATCAAAACTTTGTGAAAAGCTTTAAAGCCTCACCACCACCAATATTTCTTGATGCAGATATCAAAGATATTCCCCAGCGTGAATACGATTGGTGGCGGATAATTGCCTTAAATACCTTTGAAGGCGCTGGTGTTCTCCAAGAATTTACCGATTTTACCGCTTTTTTTACCGAACTTTATATCCACTTTGGTACTCCTGAACCTTGGTATGTTTATCCTGATGTAACTCTAGCATTAATGAACTGGCGACGCTTAGGAGTTGAATTAGGAGTATTATCTAATTTTGATTCTCGTTTATATTTAGTATTGCAAGGCTTAGGACTCAGAGAATATTTTTCTTCTGTTACCATTTCTACTCAAGTTCGTGCCGCTAAACCAGATCCAGAAATATTTAAAATTGCTTTAAATAAGCATAAATGTTCACCAGAAGAAGCATGGCATATTGGTGACAGCATAACAGATGATTATTATGGGGCTAAATCGGCAGGAATGAGAGGCATTTGGATTAACCGTAATCCCAGTGTCTAATACCGTAATTATACGGTGAATATAAGTTTGTGGTGTAAATTTTTCTTGCAAAAATTGTATACATAGCTATATTTACAAGTGATTACTGTTAACCTATAAATTATATTTTTAACTAGTTTGAGTAGTGATGAGCAATGAAAAAATCTCTATCAAATATTTGGTATCAATTTCGTCAAGCTCCAATTTTAATTAATGTCAAAGATATCAAAGTTTTATCATCTCAGTTAGCAGAAACATTAACTGCAAATTTAGATATTAGCTTGATTCATGGTAATCATAATTGGTTAAGAAATAAAAATCATCGTTTTGTTTTTATCTTTGATGGTTGGGACGAATTACCAACTGCGTCTAGAAATAATCAAAATCTGGAAAAATTTATTCAGCAAGTTAGCGAATTTCAGCAACAATGTAAAAATGATCAAAGCATGGGACATAAGGTATTAATTACCAGTAATGTGATTCCTTTATCAATTATCTCTAATTTACCCAAAAATTTAGAAAGAGTAGAAATTCTTCCCTTAGATCAACAACAACAATGGTTAGGAAAATGGCAATCTCTACCAAATAATCACGGCAAAAATACAGATTTACAGCAGTACCCCAAACTAAGCTGCGAGAATTGCAAAATGCTGGTGTTTATCAATTAGGTCAGCGTCAAGTAGATGTTTATGCTGGGTTAAATGTGATGATTTTACTTTTAGCTATCCAGCGTTATGCTCAAGAAGATGAGTTACTCAAAGAGCATATAATTTTTTATCCGGGAAATTGAGAGAAATTGTCCGGGGAAACCCCGCCCCTACTTTTTGTTTAAAATGGAATGATATGAGGATATATTTAGATATCTATAATTGTCTCAATCTACCGTTTGTTCTTGAATCTATGAAGTCTTATTTAGCCGCCGCTATTCAAATGACCAGTGTGCCCGATTTGCAAAAAAATTTGGCACAAGCAGAAGAATTAATTGATTTGGCTGTGCGTCAAGGTGCAGAGTTGGTGGGTTTACCAGAAAATTTCTCTTTTATGGGGGAAGAAAAGGATAAACTAGCCCAAGGAGATGCGATCGCTCAAGCAACAGAAACATTTCTCCACAAAATGGCACAACGCTTTCAAGTTACCATTCTCGGCGGCGGCTTCCCTATCCCTGTAGATAGTAACGGTAAAGTTTATAATACAGCATTACTGATCAATGCCAACGGTCAAGAACTCGCCCGTTACCAAAAAGTCCATTTATTTGATGTCAATGTCCCTGATGGTAATACCTATCAAGAATCCAGCACCGTCATGGCTGGACTTGAATTACCTCCCGTTTACGCTTCCCCGGAGTTAGGGAAAATTGGCCTTTCTATTTGCTATGATGTTCGCTTTCCCGAACTGTACCGACATCTATCCAATCAAGGCGCAGATATTCTATTTGTTCCCGCAGCCTTTACGGCTTTTACTGGTAAAGACCATTGGCAAGTATTACTCCAATCTAGGGCGATAGAAAATACCTGTTACGTTATTGCTCCCGCCCAAACTGGTACTAATTATGACCGTCGCCAAACTCATGGACACGCTATGATTATTGACCCTTGGGGTGTCATTTTAGCAGACGCTGGGGAAAAACCAGGAGTGGCGATCGCTGAAATCAAACCCACCCGACTAGAACAAGTTCGTCGCCAAATGCCATCCCTACAGCATCGCGTATTTTAGCCACTCAGATCCCCGACTTCTGAGAGAAATTGGGGGTCTATCTCCGCCGCCGTTGTGGTTATATTTGGTGGGCAAAATCTTTTTTCCCAAAACACTTGACATTATCTCAATATAACTGCTATATTATCTACAGTGAATTCATTGGGGCGTAGCCAAGTGGTAAGGCAGTGGGTTTTGGTCCCGCCATCCCTAGGTTCGAATCCTAGCGCCCCAGTTATACAGAAAGCGAGTTTTAACAGCTTGCTTTTTTGCTTATATAATTCCACTAATCTCGAAAAATTTCTTCTTCTGGTAAAAATAAATTAACTACCAAATGAAGCAAGATGGAAATTCATAAGCCTGATCATTGGCCTTCTACTGTAGAAGAAGCGAAAACCATTCAAGAAAATCTCCGCTATCAAGTAATTACCACAGATAAACTGCCAGAAACTATCCAGTATGTTGCTGGAGTAGACATGGGATTTTTGGAAGATGGTACAATCAGCCGTGCCGCAGTAGCCGTGCTAAGTTTTCCAGATTTACAAATAGTAGAAACCGCTGATTGGTGAATATGAAGAATTACCAAACACTAAAGGTAGCTGGAAACCATTAATACATAAAAAAGAAACTATAGGTGCAGTTTTAAGAACACGCACAGGAGTCTGAATTTAGATCCTGTCTCTCATGAATCTGCAATCTGGTGTAAATACAAGATAAATATTCTCACAATGTTTGCAGAAAATTTATGTTCCTCACACTGATTAGACATATACCTGTTTGAAGGTATTAGCCAAGAACTACTTGCTGAATATTTTCTGTTAAGTATATCTGTAATCATAGGAAGAATAAGTATTGATTATTAACCAGAAAACATTGAGTATCAAATATCTCTAAAAGTTTTCTAATCATCATCTGCTTCCAGATATATTGTTGCAATTTGAGAGGAATATGATTGTGGCTACAAATGCGATAACATTGAAAAAATTACTTACTAGCTCTACACATAGCGTAATTGATATCAAAAAAATAATTCCCATTTTACTTTACCATCGGTGGTTGATACTAGGGATTTCCTGTACAGTCATGTCAGTAACAAGCCTTATAGCTATTACTAATAAACCAACTTATCAAAGTTATATGCAAATATTGGTAAGTTATAATTCAGATAAATCTTTACCAAATAGTAAGGTCGAAAAGACAACAAAAGATTTACGTAAATCGCAAATATCATCCATTGACTACAGTAGTCAAGTTAAATTAATGCTGAGTAGTAAATTAATACAGAAAGCTGTAAATTTACTTCATGCTGATTATCCACAAATAACCGTAGAAGATATTTATAATAACAGCCAAATTGATAAAGTTTCATCTTTGGCACTAACTCAGTTACCATTAGGTACAGGAGTTAATCAAAATTTTAACCAAGTATTTTTACTATCTTTTACAGACAAAGATCCTCTCAGAACGAAAAGAGTATTACAAGCTTTAGAGAAAGTATATCAGGACTATAATACCGAGCAAAAAAATCAGCGAATTAATCAAGGATTAGTCTTTGTTAATAATCATATCCCACAACTGCAAAAAGATGTATTAAAAGCCGAGAAAAAATTAGAACAATTTCGTCAACAAAATAATTTAATTGATCCAGTTTTACAAAGTCAAATTTTATTACAGTCTTTAGCAGATATTCAAAAACAGCGGCAAACAACTCGCGCTCAACTGCAAGATGTCCAGACTAGGCACAACAGCCTAGAACAAGCAATTAAGTCTTCCAATCAAAATAACATAAATATTAACGATTCCCTGGAATCTAGACAATATCAAGCCTTAATTAGTGAACTTAATCAAACAGAACAAGAGTTAATGCAAGCTCGGATTCTTTATACAGAAAAACATCCTATCATCCAACAACTGAAACAGAAACAGCAGATTATTAGTACACTATTACAACAACAAGGACAAAATAAAGCTATTACTATTAGTAGTAAATCAAAATTATCATCACAAATAATCCCAAAGGTAGAAAATGATTTAACTCAATTGAAAATGAATGCATTAGGACTAATTGCCCATGATCGTGATTTGGCAAAATCCGAACAAGAAATTAGTTCTTTGCTGAATACATATCCCAGTTTAATTACAGAATACAAGAGGTTAGTTGCCAATATAGAATCTTATCGTAAAACACTGCAACAATTGACACAAGTACAAAATTCATTAGGTGTAAAAATTGCTCAAGAAGGTTTTAATTGGCAAATTTTAGAAGAACCAGCTTTAGGAATACATATAGGTAATTTGCGCTGGTTACTAATTGTTGGAGGCATATTCATTGGTCCAATATTGGGTTTAGCAGCAGCATTAATTTGGGAAAAATTTAATAATGCAATTTTCTATACTCAGGATTTACAAAATTTGACCAATATTCAGTTATTAGGTTCAGTACCAAGATTAGGAAAACGTCAAAATAGTTGGACAAGCCAATTCCAATCTATGATGAGAGATAAATCTAAAAATGTAGATATTTCTCATCCAGGAATAATCAAAAACTTGCCAAATCATGAAACATTAGATATTATTTACCAGAATATTCTGATGTTAAATAATTCTCTACCTTTAAAATCATTGATGTTAACTTCTGCATTACCAGGAGAAGGAAAAACAACTTTGGCTTTAGGATTAGCTGCTAGTGCGGCTCGAATGCACCAAAGAGTATTAATAATTGATGCTAACTTGCGTTCTCCCAGTTTACATAAAACTCTAGGACTGACCAATGATTGGGGTTTATCCTTATTACTAGTTGATGATATCAACACATCATTTAATACTTACATTCAGCCTATTCACCCAGCTATTGATGTTTTAACTGCTGGTCCAATCCCAGAGGATGCGGTAAATCTGTTGAGTTCTGAGAGAATGCAAGAATTAATGGATTTATTTGAACTAAATTATGATTTAGTGTTAATAGATGCACCCTCTGTTTTAGATACAGTTGATGGTAGGATTGTGGCTTCATTATCTCATGGGATTGTTATGGTAGGACGGATTGGTAAAGTTACTCCTAATAAATTGATGGAAGCTACAGAAATTTTAAGCAAATTAAATTTAATTGGCATTATTGGTAATGAAGTTTATGATTCTCCCCAAATATTGACACCGTGAATAGGAGTCAGAAGTCAGGAGTCAGGAGAAGGAAGAAGGAAGAAGAAACTTACCCAATCCTCAATCCCCAGTCCCCAGTCCCCAGTCCCCAGTCCCCAATCACC
>NZ_AP018316.1:2480290-2484056 GCF_002368115.1 Dolichospermum compactum NIES-806
CTAGAGAATTGCTGAACTAGAATAGTAGACGCTTATAAAGCCTCCGGCACGCTCCGCGAAAGCCGTTGGCACTTCCTCCACTGTCTGAAGCCAAGTGGCTTCGGTGCCATTCGTTCTATTTTGTGATCAAACAATTAGCATGAAATTCCAACTTTTATTAGGCAATTTGTTTTCTGAGATTAAAGGTAGACATTGGTGGATAGGTATCCTGATCTGGTTTGTATTACTTGCTCCTGCACAAGCATCTGTAATTCTGCGTGTGGCAATTGAAAGAGAAGTCAAACAGGTAAAAGTCGGTGCTTCGACAACCGCTATTGTTAAAGATAGTAGTGGTAAGATTCTCGGAGAACTACCGGGAATGAGTGCATTTGCGGCTCAAGCAGTTCCTGGGGGAGTAGCTTTAGATAGATGGCAATCGGGGTTATTTTGGATAGAACCCACCAATAAGGGATATGTTTATATAGGCGATCGCTGGTTTCGTGGTAGAACCCTAGTAGTCCCCACAGCCAACGGTTTAACCGCTGTTAACTGGGTAGATTTAGAAGAATATCTCTACAGCGTCATTGGTGGAGAAATGAACACTAGCTGGCCACAAGAAGCCCTCAACGCCCAAGCCATAGCAGCCCGCACCTATGCCCTTTATGAACGTGAAAGACAACGGAGAAATCCCCTTTACGACTTAGGAGATAGTCCAGACCGTTGGCAAATTTACAAAGGTGTCAGTAGTGAAGCCCCCAAAACCTACATTGCAGCAGACACCACCGCCGGCAAAGTCCTCACCTACAACAACAAAATCATTCTTTCCGTCTTTCACGCTTGTTCCGGTGGACACACCGAAAACGTCGAAGATGTCTGGACTAGCAAAGAACCTTACCTGCGGGCTGTTCCCGACTTTGATCAAAATATTAAAGAATGTAACTGGGTAAAAACCTTTACCCCCGGAGAAATTAGTGCCAGAATTTCGGGTGTCGGTAATGTCAAAGACATGATTATCGAAACACTCTCACCTTTTAAAAGTGTCAAATCCTTAAAAATTATTGGTGATAAAGGGACTAAAATTCTCCAAGGTGAAGAAGTGAGAACCGCACTCAGAATTAAAAGTACCCGTTTTATTGTTAATAAAGACGCAAATGGCGGTTTTGTCATTCAAGGATTAGGTTTTGGACACGGTTTAGGAATGAGCCAGTGGGGAGCTTATGAACTAGCAAAACGTGGTGCAAACCACCTACAAATTTTAGGATACTACTACAAAGGTGTAGCCCTGACACCTATTCAAGCAAAGTAGGAGGCAGGGGGCAGGGAGCAGCTGACAGGTGTAGGTTTTTTACATTCTGGTGAGGGCAAGACTTGGGCGACAAGGTGGACAAGGTGACAAGGGAGGAAAACCCTACAGGATGATGTTTTTTGGCAACAATAACACACCGTTAAAAGACTATTGTGCGTATAGAATCTTCCTTGTCTACGTTCCCTCCAAGTCTTCCCAGTCTTGCCTTCACAGACAATATTAAAAACCTACCCTTGTGAGGGCACGGAGCAGGGGGAATAATGATCAACAACCAATGACAACTGACAACTGACTAGTCACCTATTTGCTTATTCTTAAATTCCTGTTCCAGTAAATCTGTATCTGTGGAATAAACAGAATCTTCCTTACCAATCACTTTTTCTGTGGCAAATTCACGAGCAAAAGCGATCTTTTTCCGTAAAGAAACATCCGCACCTGCTAATAACCTAGCCCGTTCTTGGCGTTGAAGATTGCGAGTAGAAATCTGATTATTGCGTCGCTTAATCCAAAAATACCGAATTAAGGGAATAGCGAGAAACCCTGTACCATAAGCCAATAACAATCCATAAATACCCTGCACAAAAGCTACTAATCCGCCAACCTGAGCCGCAATTATGCTATTTTTTAATAAATTGCCCAAAATTAAAGCTCCTACAAAATTCACCCCTCCTAAACCAGCACTGAGCATAATTTGTCCAGAACTAGCCGCACTAAAATTCCAGGAAAATTCATGCAAATATTCAGATATTGAGCGCCGCTGTTTTTTACTAGCTCTTACCTGTAACTCTGGAAAATAATATACTATTTGACCATCAGAACTCACCTGGGGCATTCCATTGAATCTTACCAGCACAGGCAACATATAATCCTCATATTCTTGTTGATATTTTTCGCCAACATCATCCAGAAAAGGAGCAACTTGTTCCGCCACGACTGCACCTTGATTATTACTAATTACAGCCCCAATTTCTTCCCAACGGCGTTCTTCCAAATTGGCATTAGGATCACCATCTCCAAAGAGAAATGAAAACACAGCTTCAAAAAAATTCATTTCACTATTTTCGCCCCGTTCCTTCCGCCGTTCTTGGTAGGTATCACGATAATTTGGGCTAAAGTACCAGAATAAATCTGGGAAGAAAAAGAAATTAAAACCCCTAAAATTATTCCCGCGATTGTCATTATCTCGATCTGAACTAGCAGTCATAATAATGATGATAGTTAGAGTAATTAGCAAGATAGAAGCAACTAAAAGAATGCCAAAGGAAATGCGAATGAGGTAAAATAAGACAGACCAAACTTTTTTCCACCATTCTTTGAATCTAATTTGCAAGTATTTATTGCGGATAATATCACGAAAATTTTTGGGAAATTGGTAAACAACATCACCTGATTCTGCAACCTGCAAATGTCCCCCAGCATCAGCCGCTAGGGCTAATAAACTTTGATTAACTTCAGCTATACTTAATCCTATCTGAGTGGCAACATCACCAACTGTGACTCGGTAGCCCAGTTGTTCTACAGAACGCATAATGGCGGGATTGGGAGTCATAAATATTACGATACAAAAAAACTTCAACTACTTGTCTTTGACTCCAATATAACAAACTCCCAGCTTCTACTAAACTGGAGATAGAGCTTCTAGATATTCTTACGGCTATTGCTCTACTCAATTGCATATGCCTTAGCCACACAGTTTCCATCCCCTGGCGGGGAAGTTGGTTTGGAAAGACTCACGGGGGAAGAAGCTAAATTTTGTTTTACCTGTGCTTTCTTAATTTATTGAATTTTGTTTTGTTATTGATTAGCGAACTTTTTGTTTGGTTTAATAACCAGCATTTAAGGTATTTTCATCTTACTATCAGCCTTAATTATTCAGAAAATTAGCATAATTTTTACGAGACTTAACTTTACTGAAGAAATTATATTTCTTCAAAAAAATTTTCTCTACTAGAGAGTGATTTTTGCCTTCATAAAAAGTAATTCTCAAGATAGAAGGAATTAATAAATAACAGTTTTAGCGTAGAGAAGTAAATAGATAAGCTACGACGATAATGTCAGGAGAACTTTATGGCTACTAAATCCGAACAAGGACAAGAACATCATCGCGGTCCTGAGAAAGGTGAAGCTTATGGAGTAGCAGCAGTAACTCAAGCACTTGCAGGTATAGACTTTCCTGCAAATAAACACAAAATACTGGAACAAGCAAGAGGTCATGAAGAAATTCACTGGACAAAAGACAAAACTATAGATTTATGCTCATTACTGGATCAAACAAATCAAGATGAGTTTGAAAGTATGCCAGAATTAGTTGAAGTTATCAGTGAAAGTATAAGAGAAGAAGAACTTGCATAGCTGTAGTGGCTTATAAACATCAACGCTGATGTTTATAAGCCAGAAAATTATCCTCAAAATATTATATTTTACTAATTATGAAATAGTCGGATATCTTTATTTTTAGGACTTACGCAAGTGTCACACTAA
>NZ_AP018316.1:2484773-2559685 GCF_002368115.1 Dolichospermum compactum NIES-806
GAATATTCTGTAACAAGACTAATAGAAGATTGGATAGACAGTCTGCCAGATCCGGTGTCAATGCAGGATTTATCCTGCACCTAGCCTTCATCCCTTGTCTAAAGCACAGATGTAGCTTCCTAAGTCAGCTACATCTTCAAGGGTTTTCGGCATTTCCCTTATAAACTATACACTCTTAAGTCTCACTCTGTGGATAAAGTAGTAGAACAGAACGGAGCGATCGCTCTCACTCCTAAATAGTATTTATTTGGTAGATTAATACTACAATTCTTAAGCCTGACTAAATTAAATTTACAGAATTTTCAGGCTTTTTATTCTTTTTGCGGTGCATAACCGCAATCATACTTTTCACACATTAGATTAGGATTAATATATATACAGCTATGGTTCAGTATAGTCTCGCCCAAAGCCCAGAAATTATCCTCACCGTTCCTGGTAAAGATTCCGCTAAAGCCCGTGACAAAGCAATGGATCAGTTAATGGAACTCATGGACGCGGGTGAATTACCCACAGAACTAGAAGAAGGATTTGGTCCGCAACAGTTAATTGAGGTCAAAGAACCAACTACAGATACTTCCAGTCGTGAAGATGAAATTACCCAAGCAGTGCAAATTCTGAGTAATTTAGCTTCCCTGAAGTTAAAAGTCCAAGAATCACGCACCGAAGCCTTAGAAATTCGTAAAGCCATTGATGTCCTATTTTCCGATAAATCCGTCACTGAAGAAGAAATAACCCATCTCAAAGAAGGTTTTAAGGTTCTCAAAAATTTTGCTCAAGCGAATCTGCGTTACCAGGAAGCAAGATCAAAAGCAGAACAAGCGAGACAGATTTTAGATCAAGCGCTCAAGTCACCTGAGTAATTGGTAATTGGTAATGGGAAAATTCTTTTCCCCTGCCCCCTGCTCCCTGCTCAAGAATTTGCCACAGGAATGGATGGGTGTGATATTATAAGAGACTGCTACACAAACTAAGAAAAATAAGAATTTAACCAATCATGGCTCTGACGCAACAGCGCAAACAAGAACTCATTTCTGGATACCAAGTTCATGAAACCGATACTGGTTCGGCTGATGTCCAAATTGCAATGCTAACTGACCGCATTAACCGCCTTAGTCAACATTTGCAAGCTAATAAAAAAGACCATTCCTCCCGCAGAGGGCTATTGAAGATGATTGGTCAAAGAAAGCGTCTTCTAGCTTATATCCAAGCAGGTAGTCAGGAAAAATATAAAGCTATCATTGGTCGTCTCGGTATTCGCGGTTAGGAACTAATTCTTATGGCTGCTGAAGAATCGGAACGTAGTGCCTTACCTTTTGAGCCAAACAAAAAGCGTCCAAAACCTGCTAAGGCTATTAGTCAACCCGTTATCAAAATCAAAGAACCTCAAGAAAAATCGCAACAGCAACGCCGTTATTCTAAACAAGAAATGGCGATTCCTGAAGTAGTTAGCCAGCGGATGATTCGCCGAGTAGCTGGTTTTTGCGGTGTCCCCACAGCTTTAGGAATTTCTAGTTTGATAGTTAGCTATTTGCTAGTTACCTTGGCTGATATCCAACTTCCTCCTATCGCGGTTTTGTTGGTGAATATGGGATTATTTGGTTTAGGGGTGTTAGGAATTACCTATGGTGTTCTTTCCGCTTCTTGGGATGAAGAAAAACCGGGAACTCTCCTGGGTTTGGATGAATTTAGCACTAACTGGGGAAGGATGACCGAAGTTTGGCGTGAGACCCAGAAAAAGAACGTCTAACAAACAGCGTCCAGGTAATAACTGTATATGGGGTAAGTTGGAAAGACTATATTTTTCTGGTTTATACCCAATATTCAGCAAAAAATACCTGGCGCTACATTTGTAGTTATATGTTTAACTCCAGATATTTTTGATCTATTGGAATTGTTCAACAATCAACACAGGAATTGATTCATCAACAAATTGGTAAAAGATTTGACGATAATTTTCAAATTATCAAAAAAGGAAAAATTATGCAATCTCCTCTTTACCTGTTCACTATTGCAGAATATTTGGAATTAGAACAATCTAGCGATATTCGTCATGAATATTTTGCAGGTGAAGTCTTTGCTATGGCTGGAGGTAGTAAGGAACATAATATAATCTCTGGCAATGTTTACTCGCGTTTACGTTCTCGGTTACGGGGTAGTTCCTGTAATGTTTTCATGTCTGATATGAAAGTGAGAATAAATCTAGCCAATGACAATAAAACTATATTTTATTATCCTGATGTGGTAGTCAGTTGCGATACTGAAGATCAAGATAGTTATTTTTTGAATTATCCTTGTTTAATTATCGAGGTGCTATCACCAAGTACAGAAACTATAGATAGACGGGAGAAACTTGTTAATTACCGAGGTTTAGCAAGTTTGAAAGAATATGTTTTAATTTCTCAAAATGAAGTTAAGGTAGAGGTTTATCGTCAAGATGAAAAACGAAATTGGACTATACAAACTTTAATGAATCGTGATGATAAATTACATTTAGGTTCCGTTGGCTTGATTCTAGAAACGGCAGATATATATGAAGATATTATTAATATTTAATTTTCCAACCCATATTCCGCACTTCAACAAGTAGTATACACAAACTACATTCACCATTAATTAAAAACTATAGTTTTTTAAAATTAAGTAACCATCAAGAAATAAATTATGCCCGCCAAAATTCTAGCTTTTTTATTGTGTTTAAAAAGCTAGTAAGACAGTTTAATTTGAATTTTTCAATCAGTTATGCTCTCTCTAAGTACAGGACAAAAAATTGAGAGAGAGAAGAAAGTCGTCATATTTCAAATCTAAATCAGTAACAAGAGAACGCAGATAATCTAAACCGTAACGAAAAACACTTTTAGCAAAACGTCCATGTTTCTTGATTTTGATAGGTTGGTGTTGATGCAACCATTCTCCAGTCTTGACAGCCCAACACATAGCTAATGACAGTAAAGCTAAGAGCTTACTCAATCGGTTAGAATCAATAAAATGTGTAGATTCCAAGCAAAAACCACGAGTTTTAAACATACCGAACAAAGTTTCAATCCCCCAACGACGGCCATAGTCAGCAATTATGGTTTGGGGAGAAGTATCAGAAATCACGATTAATAACTTGCCATCATCAAGACGTAAACCAGCTACATAAACTGAACGACCCCAGACCCAACGACGAGTAGATAAAACCTGAGATTCACCCGCAGCCAGATGAGCAAAAATGACGCTACCTGGAAGAGTCTTTTCTGTATCACTAATTAAATCAGTGTGACGAATCCTGATTCGGAATGGAATATTTGGTTCAAGCAGTAAATAACTTAACCATTCTGCCCCCACGAATTCTCTGTCAGCACTGATATAGTCAACTTGTGCATCTGGGAACAGTTGTCCAAATCGGTCAAGTAAATCCATTCGTTCATCCGTGTTGGAGTTACCTTTCTTCTCCAATATCTGCCAAACTAGGGGGTAAGCGACACCATTATGTACTACTCCCAACATGAGGATATTTAACCATATTTGACCAAAACGCCATTCAGTCCGGTCAATACTTAACACCCAAGGCTGGGGAATGTTCATGATTTTTACAATCATTTTCGCTATGACTGCATAATCTATATCAAAATCTCGGAAAAATCTTTGCAACCGTTTGTAATTGGATTCGTTTTTAGCACAGTTGCGAAAACCAGTTGCTAATTCTACCAAGTTCACTGTCTTTACTCTTAATAAAGATATTAAAAATAACGCTAAAAAGCTTAGACGCGCTCCATGCCATTCCAAATGTGGTTTTAGTGTGTCTCGTAATAGGTTAATCTGGTTCATAGGGGTTTCTTTGATTGTGTGGTAACTTTCTATGAAACCCTTTCTCTGTTTCCTTTGCAAGCTTTTTCTCTATTTTTTGTCCTGTACAGAGATGCTCTCTACAAGATTATTCAATAGGGAATTATAGATTCGGCAACTAACATATTTTGACAAGGATTAGGTAGGAATTGCAATATCCTACAATGTTCATCCGTTAAGTTAAGAATCCTATCAACTTCTTGTGTAATTAGAATATGAATCCCCTGAAAACATTGAAATATCCACCTTAATGTGGGAGATTCTGTGGGTTTCTTGAGTTGATTTTTAACAGTAGCTTTTTGTGTTTTTAATCCGGCATTCCGCACTTCAAAATGTCACATATTTATACTTCAAAAAATGTTACCAAATTAGGATAGTTTTATTAAGTATTAATCCTGATTTTTCCTGGTGGTAATGCGATCGCGAAGCGCTCCGTAGGAATCCCTATCTGACTATTATTAGCCCTATAATGGTAATCTTGGTGTATTACAATTTGTTGTTAATCTAAAGTTAGTTAATCAAAAATTTACTTAAACAAGGAACTCGTAAATGATTATCGTCATGAAGGTTGGTTCCCCTCAGGAAGAAATAAATCGGATTACCACAGAATTATCTAGCTGGGGACTAACACCAGAAAAAATTATTGGTCAACATAAAGTAGTCATTGCTTTGGTTGGGGAAACTGCGGATTTAGACCCGCCCCGCATTCAAGAATTGAGTCAATGGATTGAGCAAGTATTACGAGTGGAAGTACCCTACAAACGAGCTAGTCGCCAATTCCGTCATGGAGAAGCTTCTGAAGTGGTGGTGAATACTCCTCAAGGGGATGTGGTGTTTGGTGAACATCATCCTTTGGTAGTTGTGGCTGGCCCTTGTTCGGTGGAAAATGAAGAGATGATTGTAGAAACGGCGCTGCGGGTAAAGGCGGCAGGAGCTAAGTTTCTGCGAGGTGGCGCCTATAAACCCCGCACGTCACCCTATGCTTTTCAAGGTCATGGTGAAAGCGCTTTGGAATTGTTAGCAACCGCGCGGAAAGTCAGCGGGTTGGGGATTATCACCGAAGTTATGGATACGGAAGACTTGGAGAAAATTGGCGAGGTTGCTGATGTGATTCAGGTGGGGGCGAGAAATATGCAGAATTTCTCCATGCTGAAGAAAGTGGGAGCGCAACCGAAACCAGTGCTGTTAAAACGCGGTATGGCCGCGACTATTGAAGATTGGTTAATGGCGGCTGAATATATTTTAGCGGCGGGTAATGCCAATGTGATTTTGTGTGAACGGGGAATTAGAACTTTTGACCGTCAGTATACCCGCAATACTCTAGATTTATCGGTTGTGCCAGTGTTGCGGAAACTAACGCATTTACCGATTATGATTGATCCTAGTCATGGTGTGGGTTGGTCCGAGTTTGTCCCTTCTATGGCTATGGCAGCGATCGCAGCGGGTACGGATTCGTTAATGATAGAAGTACATCCCAACCCAGCTAAAGCCTTATCGGATGGACTCCAATCTTTAACCCCAGACCTGTTTGATAAATTAATGTCGGAATTGGCGGTGATTGGTCAAGTCATGTCCAGGTGGTCAAATTAATGCCCCCATTCGCCTTTTAATATCCAATTCAAGACAATTCAGGGCGCAAGACCTGCGCCCCTACAGTAAGATATCACTACTTTCTAGAACCGTTTCATCTAGGCTTTCTTTAACCCTACGGATTGGTAAATTAGCAATTAAAGCTGTTGTCCGTTGGCTGCTTTCTAGGGAAAACTCCAAACCGTCTGTTTCTATTTCGACATAGCGACAAACAATTTCCAGGATTTCCTGACGCATTTTTTCTAAAGTTTGGGGGTCTAAGTCCGCACGGTCATGGGATATTACCACTTGCAAACGACGTTTAACGTCATCGCGGCTATTATCGGGACTACGAGCGAAAAATTTTTCTAAAATTTCAAGAATCATTGCGGGTATGTGTAAGGCAGAAACACTGGCAAGTAAATTAAACAATCTTTGACCACAACATCTTTCTCAACCGAGAGAAGATGTTGTTATTAGATGAGTCAAGCTCCAGAAATTCGACAGTTTCCCCTTCCAATCTCCGAGCAATATTCTCAAAAGCGGTGGCAGCTAAAGAGGGAGTGTCTGATAATACTAAAGGTTCGCCGCGATTGGTAGAAACAATCACCCGCTCATCGTCGGGGATGATTCCAATTATGGGGATGGCGAGAAGTTCCTGAACGTCTTGTACAGACATCATATCATTTGCCTGTACCATTGCTGGTCTAATCCTGTTAACTATTAAGTTAATTTTTTTGACACCTTGGGCTTCGAGTAATCCCACTACCCGGTCAGCATCACGGACGGCGGAAATTTCGGGGGTGGTGACAATTAGGGCTTCTTTAGCGGGTGCAGTCGCATTTTTAAACCCCATTTCAATTCCTGCGGGGCAGTCAATCATCACATACTGGTATTTTTGTGCTAGAGCATTTACCAGTAACTTCATTTGGTCGGGTGTGACTGATTCTTTATTGCGATGTTGGGTAGCTGGGAGAAGTACCAAATTAGGTTGGCGTTTGTCTTTAACTAAAGCTTGTTCTAAACGACACTCTCTTGCCAAGACCTCTACTGCTGTATAAACAATACGATTTTCTAGTCCTAGAAGTAAATCTAAATTTCTCAGCCCAAAATCTGCATCAATTAAGGCTACTTGTTTGCCTATTTTGGCTAAAGCCATCCCTAAATTAGCTGAAACTGTGGTTTTACCAACTCCCCCTTTACCGGAGGTAATGACAATAATGCGAGTCATGATAATGCTTTATGAAAGTTCAGGGAACAACAATAAAATATTTTTATTGCTATTGATTCTAATTTAGTAACCTAACAGAAATTAATTACATATCCAGTATATTGCAGGTAAATGAGGTACAAATATTAATTATTAGTCCTTGCACCAAAAGGGTTTTACTGCTGACTGTTGAAAGCTGCTGTAGATTCTTAACTAAGCAAGAATTTTAGACCATATTTTGTGTAATTAATTGCATTCGACTACTTAATTGACTGCGGGAAAAATCATCGGCTTTAACAATGCGAATTCCTTCAGGTGTAATATGTGCAACTTCAGGAAAGAAGCTGGTGAGGGTTTTTTCTGGTGATCTAGCAACAGCATCAGCTATTCGCAATTGGGTTGGTTCCATTTGCAAGGCCATAATCAGAGATTCCCGATTCCCACCGGCACCAGCATGGGCAACTCCCCGCAATCGTCCCCAAATCAAAATATCCCCATCGGCAATGACGATACCACTAGGATTGATATCTCCCAAGATGATTACCGTACCGGGATGACGAATTTCTACACCTGATCTGACTGTCATTTGCAGATAGAGGGCATCTGCTAGGGCGCTGGGAGTCGGTTGAATATCGGAGGTGAGGGATGTTTGGAGTTGGATTTGTTCTACGGAATAACCCAGGGTACAAGCGGCGATCGCAGTTTGTCTTCGACTGGTAGCTACAGATTTTAGTTGAATTTGGTATGTATTTAAAGTTTCTGCCAAATCTTGCAATTGTCTGTTATCTAACAATCTATCTTTGGCTACTAGATGCAGGAATGTATTTGGTTTCCGTAAGCGATCGCCCGCATTGAGACGCTGTTTCATTTGGTGCCAAATTTCCCCCCAATTAAATTCTGATGCCGGTACTTGCAACTCGGTGGGCAAAATTAATAATAGTCGCTCTCCTTCAGTTTTTAACTGAACTTGAATATTATGATCTACCTTTTGTTCTATTAACTCTAAATCAGCACTTGGTAAATCAGCTAAAATAGAACCAGATTCCCCCCCATTAGGAATATTAAATTCTGGATTTTCAGCAGCAGAATTACCATTTAAAAAAGCAATTACGGAATTCAACTCTGAATTAGAGATAATGGGACTAGATTCTACTTTATGATCAGCAAAATCTGTATTTATCTTGCCAGAGTTAGAATTATTTACCTCTTGATCAACTTGATAAAAAACCGATTCTGATTTAAGAAATTCAGACTTTATTTCATCAGGTTTAGTAGAATCAGCAACATCTACATTGTCTGGGATAGAATGAGAATTATTTACCTTTTGATCAACCTGATCAAAAGTTGATTCTGACTTAGGAAATTCAGAATTTATTTCATCAGGTTTAGCAGAATCAGAATTCATGCAGCACTAGCCAAAATACAGTAACATTTGAGATATTCATAAAAGATTGAGAATTGGTAATTGGTAATTTATAGCATTTCCTAATCATATCGAGTATATTATAGCCTCCTCCTCGCAAGCGGGGAGGCGGTTGGGGGTGGGGTTCTTGTACCTCACTAAATTAAAAAACGCTATATCAAACTTTTGCCTATTACCTTTCTTTCACCTCTTACCGATTAATCTTTGATAAACAATCCCCAAAGCATCAGTATTACCGACATTACCGGGAAACAAGACCAGTGGCAAATCAGGAAACAGGGGATGATCAGATGGGGTAATTACCATTGAACAACCTGCTAAAATTTGACCAAGTAATCGGGCTGAAGTTAAAGCCAGTCCCGTACTCAAGACATCGTTAGAAGTAATACCCCCCTTACTGATTAGGAATCCTAGATCAGATGGTAAACCCTGGACAATATCCATAAGTAAAGCGGAAACCGTGCTACCAAAATCTAACCTAGTTTTGACATCTTTAAACGCCAATTCCTGCCGACTAGTGTATACTACTGGAGTTTTACCAGCATTATGTACTACTTTGACATTTTCCAGAATCTCCGTTAGCAGTTTAGCAGATTCATTCACCCCATTATCAAGTAATCTGCCCACATTAACTTCTATGCCGACCGTCCCCTCAACTTTTAATAATGATTCTAACTGTTGAGTTGTCTTTTTAACGTGAGAACCTACAATGATTGCACCAGGTTTACCACCACGCACATATTTTGCCATATTTTCAGCAGCAATGGGTTGGGGTGGTAAGGCAGCCAAAGCTGTTAAAATACTAGCAGCAGAACGGAATAAAAATCGTTTCCCCCGACTTGCGGCTGTTAATACATCTACCGCAAAGGTATTCAGATCTTGCTGATTTTCCCCGTCTACGACACCACACTGATTATTCTCAAGTTGTAACAAACTTTCTAAACTACCAGCACGGATATCTGCGAGTAAAAATCTAGTAACATTATCTTCTTTAATCCGTCCCTTGGTTTTTTCTTCTACGTATTTAGACAGATAGCTGTAATTGTACCCAAAGACAGAATCACGAGCAAATTCTGTTTCATGTACAGGAGTGGGAACACCATCAATAATTAGATAATGAATACTATCGCGGGTAATTCTTCCCCCTTCAAAAAACGCGGGAACAAGAAAATGAGCATCAAAGGGACCGAGTTCTTCGGCAATCACATCGGTTTCTATGGGATAATGTCCCCGTAAGGTAGAGTCAGAACGACTAACTACGAGAAAATCGGCGATTTTTTCCGCTGCTAAGGCAAGTTTCAGGTTATGACAAACTTCTCTAGTTACAGATGCGGCTGCTTCTGGAGTCAGAGAACGAGTATTTGTTAAAATAAAGAAAATAGGAGCATCATCTTTTAGTCCTAAACGTAAAGTTTCTACATCCCAACGCATCAATAGTAAACAACTGTGGACGGTTTGTGAACCAGTGGGATCATCATCAAGGACAATTATTTTAGGTTGGTTATTCATAAATATGTAAATGGTGGTAGATATTCGACATCTAAAAGTTGATCAATTGTGTAAGGACATTTCTCTAATTGTTGCAAGGTTGTTGCTAACCACTGGGGATAATCTTGTTCATAAAGAGTTTTACTCAATAATTTAGATATCATTTAGGGTTCTCCAGTTTGGTAGGGTTTAAGCATTAATTTTGGGGAATAAATTTATGATTACACTTTTGCGAGTTTTCTGAGTTCTGCTTGTACATCTAAGGCAATCTGCAATGATTGATTAAGAAGTTGAGCATATTCACTAGCTTGACTACTAACTTGTAAGGTTTGCATATTAGCTAAATTATTTACCACTAAATCTTGGTTATTAGCAAGCAGTTTTTTATTATCGCGCAAAATCCGTTCACTTTTTAAAGCGCGGACTAAATCTTCTCGAATTAGTTGTAGTGCAGATATTACCTGTCCTCTGTCGCTAATGTTACTTTGGGTGTTACCGGAGTTAGTCAGTTGATCATGAATATCTATAGCTTGGACGACTTGGTGATATTTTTCAACTTCGTCTAGCAGGATTGTGAGTGCGTGGGGACAGTTTTTTTCCGCCAGAGCCGATGTCTAGGAAGGGCTACGCCAACGCCCCACAACCACCGCTACAGGTACTATAATCAGTAGAATCACTCCCAATTTATTGGAAGACCCCAAAGTGGGTAAAATAATAAAAGCATAAATACCACCAACTATAATCGGTGTCAGCGCCAAAGCTACCAAACCTTCATTCAGAAAAAAACCCAGTCGCTTTTCTTTGTCTGCCATAATTGAGGGACGGAAAACGTCTTCTGGATCAAACCCAGTTAAGCGTTTTAGTTCCCCTTTGCTAATTTCTAAACCTACTAAATCTGGCTGCACCGCTAGATACTCCTTGAGAAAGGGTGAGTTAAGTATCTATTTTAGTTGATCTACAAGATCCCCGACTTCTTTGAGAAGTCGGGGATCTAAATTCAAATATGATGGCTATATTCAGGAAACCAGTTTTCATCTAGGACTTGTTCTAAAGAAGCAATGGGGGTAAGGAGGAATATGTCAAGAGGAAGTTCTGATCTGTCACTAACTAATTTTCTAGCATCTTGATAACATTGATCAAATATTTCTAAAATGTAAGGTTTTAAACTAGGACTATCTTTGAGTTCATCTTTTATTTGTGTACGAAATGTCCTAATTTCCCCCTTCCAATGTCCTTGATTTTTTTCTCTTTCTTTATCCCAATATTTTAGCTTGAGTAGATGTTCCAGCAGTTTAATTAATAAACTTTTAATTGCTCTTTTTTCACGTCTACCCATAGTTTCTAATTCTTCTAATAAATTCTCTAAATCAACAACAGAAAATTGTCCTGCGCGAAGTTGGTTAATAGTTGTTCTTATCCACAGGTAATAATCTTGATCGTATAAGGTTTGGGTTGTTGGTTGTGTTGATGTAACCATATACTGGTGAGGTTTTTGCTATTTCTTTTATTTTAACTTGGTTTTGGTTCATTGTCTGAATCAGGATTTCCAGGATTTCAGGATGTACAGGATGTTGGTTATTGTTTATTGTTTGAATCAGGAGTTGAGTATTTTGATCATGAAAGAATTTAGAATTTCACATTAACTTACCTTAAATTCCTCAACACCCACCAATTAAATCTTGAAAATCCTACCAACTACTAAACTCACTGTTTGGATAAAATCTCGACGGGTTGTATTTTTCTGCTGCTGAGAAATTGGTTTTAGTTGATATTTAATAGGTTGAGGTTTGGGTTTTGGTTGAAGTTTTGGAGGTGGTGGTTGTAAGGCTTTCTCTATTTCTGCTATCCTTTGTAAAATCTCTTGGGTATTTTGATGACGATCTTTATATAAAGTTTGCATCATCTCATCTAGCAAATCTGCCAACATTTTTGATATTTGTGGTGCATGATTACGCCAATTTAATGTCGCAGTATAAGAATCATACATTTCTTGATCAAGTGGTTCTTTACCCGTGAGTAAATAAACAAATGTTCGTCCCAAAGCAAAGAAATCAGATTGAGGTACAGCGTTATTGTTAATTTGTTCTGACGGTGTGAAACCTGCGGAAATAATTCCTGTTACACCACCTTGCTGATTAAATACTGTAGTTGTCACTTTGCGGACTGTGCCAAAATAAATTAATACTAATTGAGCATTTTCAGCCCGCAGCATAATGTTAGATGGTTTGATATCTCGATGAAAAAAATTTTTATTATGGACTTGTTCTAAAATAATAAGTAAATCTTTCAACCAAGCGATTGCAGAAGTTTGATCAATAGGACGCAAATTGCGTTTTTGCATATATTTCTCTAAATCTTCTCCCACAACTTTTTCCATAACCAAACAATGAATTGGACTTTGGCTATTGTGGGGATAATATTCAAAATAAGCATCTAATTCTACTTGAGGAATACCAGAATGATGGAGTTGACTTAAAACAGCGGCTTCTTGTTTAAATAATTCTATGGCTTTCGGGTCGTTGTTAATCAAGACTTTGAGAACTTTGGCTTTGTTGGTTCTAACTTCATTAATCTCAAATGTCACACCAAAGCCACCCCGTCCTAATCTACATATAACCCGATAGCGTTGTTGTAGCAGCACTTCTGAACTACAGGTTTCACAAAAGGTGATATTGTCTGGATTTTGCGGCTTTGAGCAGCTAGGGTTGATGCACAGGCTCATAATCTTGGTAAGTAGCACATTTATCCGATATTTTACCTTAATTTACTGAAAATAGACATAAAATAGCATCAGGGCGGTTAGAAACCGCGTCTACACAAACAAAACCGACCTACGTGGGTTAAATTAATTATTGGGAAGCTGAATTGAGAGCGATCGCCTATCATAGAAAGGTATTCGCCCAATAAATGGGGGCAAAGTACCTATTCAGGAACGATTTTATGCCATTTGAGGCTTGTCATTAAAGAATTTACCCCGGATTATTGAGGGGTTACATAGAAAGTATAGGAAGGACAAATTAAATTCAAAATTTTTGTAACAATTGCCACAATTTATTAAATCTACCCTGAAAATGAATTAATCAAGTTGATAGTACATTTATCAACTATAATTAATAAAAATTTAACTATCTATTGATGTAAATCACAGCTATTCAGCGAAGAAAATGCTATGGTGAAGGGAAATAATTGGGCATTTACAAGTATGTAACACTCACCTAAGTGTTACATACTTGGGTTGTTCTGTAAAAAAACTGAGCAACTCGAACCGTATTTGTTAACCGACAAATAAAATATCTAACTCATCATTAACAAAAAACCAAAAGATAGATGAAGTATCAAGGTTATTAGGATAAAAAAACTAGCAAACATCAGAAAATTCTGATTGATAAACTGTCAAAAACACAACTATTTCAGCTAATATACATGAACCAATCTGCGAAACGTTACTCACCGCTCCAAGCTGCCCTGATTGGTGGAGCGATCGCCACAACTGCTACTGTATCTGTATTTGGTCAAGCCTGGACACATTGCGTTCGGGCTGCTTTACAAGATAGTCCCAAAGCATTAGTTGACCAAGTTTGGCAGTTGGTAAATCGTGAATATGTTGATGAGAAATTTAACCAACAAGATTGGCAAGCAGTTAGGCAAAGTCTATTAAGTAAAGATTATACATCTAAAGACGAAGCTTATGTAGCAATCCGCGAAGCCTTGCAAAAACTAGGTGATCCCTATACCCGGTTTATGAACCCCAAACAATACGAATCCCTGACAAAACAAACATCTGGGGAAGTTTCCGGTATTGGGATTCGGATGCAAATCAACGAAAAAACCAAACGCCTCACGGTTATAGAAGCCATAGAAAACTCTCCAGCCCTCAGAGCCGGACTGAAATCAGGCGATGAAATTTTGGCAATAAATGGTAAATCTACCCTAAAAATGACAGTGGAAGATGCCTCAAAATTAATTCGTGGTCAAATAGGTACTTCTGTCAGCTTAGATATAGAAAGACCAAATAACAAATTTAACGTTAAATTAACAAGGGCAACCATAGAAGTTCCCACCGTCCGGTATACTCTCAAACAAGAATCTGGTCGCCGAGTAGGGTATATTCGGTTACAAGAATTTAGCTCCCATGCGGCAGACCAAATGCGGGTAGCTATTCGCACCTTAAAGAACCAAAAAGTTGATTCCTACGTTTTAGATTTGCGAGGTAATCCCGGTGGTTTGTTAAATGCGAGTATAGAAATTGCCCGGATGTGGTTAGATGACGGTCATATCGTCAAAACCGTAGACCGCAAAGGATCAAGCTCTCAAACAAAAGCAAATCAGACAGCTATTACCAAACTACCTTTAGCAATTCTGGTTGATGGTAATTCCGCTAGTGCGAGTGAAATCCTCACTGGCGCACTCAAAGACAATAAACGGGCTGTAGTTGTTGGTAGTCAAACCTTCGGTAAGGCGCTGGTGCAGTCAGTCCATGAACTAGGCGATGGTTCAGGTTTAGCTGTGACTATTGCCCATTACTATACACCAAATGGTACAGATATCAATCATAAAGGAATTGCTCCCGATATCAAGCTGGACTTAACCCAAACTCAAGAACGCCAATTAGCTTCTAATCCGAATTTAATCGGTACAAATAGCGATCCCCAATATACCCGTGCCATTGCTGTTCTTTCTAATGGCAAATTAGCACAATCAGTGACAAATGAAAATCCTCAGTCTATTAGTGTCAATGCTAAAGACTTGAAGTTCTAGAACTTATTGTAGGTTGGGTTAAGCGATAGCTGCGCTTGTCGAAGGCATCGCGCAAACCAACGCATTTGTTGGCTTATGGCTAATGCCTCCGATACGCTAACAACCACCCAATCTACGAATCAAAAGTTAATGAAATGAATAAATTCCCTATCTTCTTCTGCTACCGAAACCGGAAGAACGACGACTGGAAGAACGTCCACCACTACCAAAACTGCTACCAGAACTGCGTCGGCTAGAGCTAGAGTTACCAGAAGGACGAAGGGTACTACCACCAAAACCGGAACCAGAAGCTCGTCCAGTTCTGGTGGTGCGGTTTGCGCCTCCTGAAGACGAATTTCTGATGTTTCCTGTGGTGCGGAAGGCCGTGCGATTTCTCACTGCTGCGGGTGGTTCATTGTAGCGAGAACGGTAACTAGAAACAGCCGATTCATAGTTAGAACCATACCCACCATAACCATTCATGATCCCACCGGGCTGATACACGGGGGGAACATAATATTGAGGTCTAAATAACATACTACTAATAGCTTGACCCGCAACATTACCAACTAAAGCTCCGGCAAAAGGGGCCCAAAAACTACTTTGCTGACGGACAATTACAGTTTCCGGTTGTCCGGTTTGGGGATTGTTTCTGGTTTCGGTGACATTGTGGATATACTCAAGTTTAAAGTCTTCAGTCATGTATAAGATTGGCTGACTATTTTCCACTTTTAAGTAAGTTTTCTTACCTGCTTTGATTTCATCATCAGTCAATCGTGACATTTGTAGCTTTTCTGTGGCAAAGCTGGGGGGATTGTTATTGAGTAAAAACAAGGTATACTCACCATTGGCATCGTTGTATGTACCCTGTTGTACTTCATACTGACCATCATTTAACTTGGTGGGAGTAGCAGTTTGGCTAACGTTCTTACTTGAGGAATTAGCGTCGTTTCCTCCCCCACAAGCGACAGTTGTTAAGCACAAAGTCAAGGCTAAACAAACAACTGTAAATTTACGCACTATGCTGATCATCGTCGTGTTCATGTTTGTTTTCGGGTACTAATTACAGACTAACGAATCATTTATGGGACTTACGCAAGTGTCACACTAAAAATCTGTTGTCGGGTGCTTCAGATATCAACAATTTGGTTATTTGCAAAATTTATGCTGTCTGACGCACCCTACCAATGTGCCAGTTGCGTAAATCCTGGTTTACAGGGGAATCAATTCTGGATAATATTCCAATAATTGATCGCTGGAAAGTTCATCACCTAATTGGGCTGGTGAAAAATGCACTTGAATAGCGCGGAGTTTATGTTTGTAGTGTAGATTAATTAGGGCTTTAAAGGCTGCTTTCAAGGCGGAGATGTTAGCCAAATCGGTTTCTAACTCTGGAATTTCCCCTTCAGCCGCGACTGTAATCATGACAATGATATTCCGGGTGGCGGGAAGGGATAAGGGCTGATTTGAGGAATTCAAATCCAGATTAGCTCCATATCTTTGGGCTGAGTCTGTGAATAATTCATTGACATAATCTCCTGTTTCCCCTTCGTTCCAAAAGACATCACCTTCATTGGCAGCAGAGAACCAATATTCGTCATATTGGAGAAAAGTTTGGCATAGTTGCACCAATTCTTCTCCTAAAATATCCATATCTCCATCAGCATTGATGGCTGTTCTAGCGGCACTATTGAGAACACCTAAGATTGGAGCTACTTCATCTCCCTTTAAATGCAAAAACAAGCGACAGACAATATAGCGAGTTCTGCCCATCATGCGATTAAACATTTGTTTTCTCCTGTAATTTCGGTAAATATTGACAACTGCATATTAACCAATGCAGTAAAATTCTTTGATAAAATCTGCAATCACGGAAAAATTAGGTATGATATCTACCCTGGTGTTGCCAACTTTGAGAGTTGGAGTTGGTAAAGTATCGAGAGAATAAGTAAAAATTAAATTTTCAAAATGACGATGAAAATTGGTATTGTAGGACTGGGACTCATTGGTGGTTGTTTAGGTTTCGATTTACGATCGCAAGGACATTATATTTTAGGTGTCAGCCGTCGTGAATCAACCTGTGAGAAAGCAGTTAAACTTGGTAGTGTGGATCAAGCATCGGTAGACTTGAGCTTGTTGGCATCAGCAGACGTTGTATTTATTTGTACCCCTATAGGACTGATAGTCCCCCAAGTAAAAGAATTAATAACTCATTTACCAAAGACTACCATTATCACTGATGTTGGTTCAGTTAAAACACCCATAGTAGAAACGATTTCTCCTTTATGGGAAAATTTTGTGGGTGGTCATCCCATGGCGGGCAAAACTGATGTCGGTATAGAAGCAGCACAGCGAGATTTGTTTGTCAATCGGCCTTATGTATTAACGCCGGTGGAAACAACACCAAGTGATGCTGTAATAATTGTAGAAGAAATTGTGCGATCGCTCGGTTCTATTATCTACCATTGTCAACCAGAACAACATGACCGGGCTGTGAGTTGGATTTCCCATTTACCTGTAATGGTGAGCGCCTCCTTGATAGCAGCTTGTTTAAGTGAACAAGATCCAGAAATCGCTACATTAGCCCAAAATTTTGCTAGTTCAGGGTTTCGAGATACAAGTAGGGTCGGGGGAGGAAATCCCGAATTAGGGGTAATGATGGCGCAATATAATCGCCAAGCACTATTACATTCTCTTTATCAATACCGCGAAAATTTATCTGAATTTATTCATATAATTGAGCAGGAAAAGTGGGAATTGTTAGCAGAAAAGTTTAAATTCAATCAACAAGCGCGTCCTGATTTTGTGGAATAGATCACTGGTGCGTTATCAATAATGTAACGCACCTCATCATTTAACTGCAAAAATTTAATAACGATCTTAAAATTGGTATAATATAATATCTAGCTACACTGAATTCATGTACGGAAATTCTCAATACTGGTTATCAATCTGATTATTCTATATAAATTTTATTACAATTTTGTTTCTGAAAATGGTACTAATCATAATTTTTCCATAATTGATTGGGAAATTCAGCAATTATATAGAAAATCACGAAATGCCTCTACAAAAAATGACTCAACAAGAGCCAGAAAGAGAAGCATTAGAAAAAGTCAGACAAAAATTAGAAGATGAATTTATAAGCCAAAAAGATTTATACTTTATAGTAAGAAATCAACAGATATATCCAAACAGTTTCATGATTATTGGGATATTTTATCCACCAAAAGTTAATTTTGAGCAACTGAGTCTTTTTTAAGAAGCTAATGTTATATATGATTGTGAGCATTTTGGAAATCAGTACATCCTGACATTCGGCTATGGGAATCGTAAAGACTATGAAAGCTTCATAGAATACCTTGATAAATTTGAGGTTTCATGTGTTGTTGATGTCAGATTTACTCCTCATGCGTGGAGTCGTAAATGGTATGGTAATCAGATTGAAAAACTTTGTCTATCCAAAGGTATTAACTACGTTTCTAAAATCTACTTAGGTAATACATCTGGAAATGCAAATTGGATTCCACCAGATAAACAGGAGGCTAATAAATCATTAGCAGAAGTTGCAGAAATTGCTATTGAAGGTACTGTTTTATTACTATGTGCTGAAATGGACTGGCATCGCTGCCATCGAGTAGAGGTTGCTAACGAACTGGAAAAGCTAGTAAAGATTCCTGTAAAACATCTAGCATAATAGTAGGATAAATGTAAGGTGCGTTAGCCACAGCATAACGCACATAACCTACTTGCTACACATTAAACCGGAATAATAACACATCCCCTTCTTGGACAATGTACTCTTTGCCTTCACTTCTGACCAAACCTTTTTCTTTGGCTGCACTCATTGAACCATGAGTGACTAAATCATTATAAGCGACAGTTTCCGCCCGAATAAATCCCCGTTCAAAATCAGAGTGAATGACTCCTGCGGCTTGAGGTGCAGACATTCCGGCATTGATTGTCCAAGCCCTGGTTTCTTTCGGTCCACAGGTGAAATAAGTCCGTAATCCTAGAAGAGTGTAAGTTGCCCGAATTAAGGATTTTAGCCCACCTTCTTTGACTCCTAAAGATTCCAGAAAATCAGCTTTATCTGCTTCGGGTAGTTCTACCAATTCCGCCTCTACTTGGGCAGAAACTATGACAACTTGGGCATTTTCGAGTGCCGCAACGGCTCGCACTTTTTCGACAAAATCATTACCTGTAGCTAAATCTTCTTCAGAAACATTAGCAGCGTAAATAATGGGTTTATTAGTAAGTAATCCTAAGCCCTTAATAATTTCCGATTCTTCCGCATTTAAACCAACTTGACGCACAGATTTACCCTCATTTAAAGCGGCAGCTAATTTTTCCAGAATTTCTACTTCCGATTGGGCATCCTTGCTGGTACGGGCAAGTTTACGAGTTCTCTCAATCCGTTTTTCAATTTGGAATAAGTCCGATAAACCAAGTTCTAAATTAATGATTTCAATATCTCTGGCTGGGTCAACAGAACCGGCTACGTGAATGATATCATCGTTTTCAAAACAACGCACAACATGAACGATCGCATCAACTTCCCGAATGTGGGATAAAAATTGATTACCTAGTCCTTCTCCTTGACTTGCACCTTTAACTAAACCAGCAATGTCAACAAATTCAACACGGGCAGGTATAGTTTGTACTGAGGTGGCAATTTTGGCAAGAACGTCTAACCGGTCATCGGGGACGGATACCATGCCAACATTCGGTTCAATGGTGCAAAATGGGAAGTTAGCGGCTTCAGCTTTAGCATTAGCGACTACAGCGTTAAATAGGGTTGATTTTCCGACGTTGGGAAGTCCGACAATTCCGGCTCTTAGCATTGTAAATTTTAGATTTTGGTTTCAAGTATAAGGATAATTCAAACAGGTGGAGGATGGTTGGAGTTAATTTACAACAGACTTTCATCCTTGACTGAAAAATCTGTTTATGTAACTCTTAATTAAGGTATCTTTTTCTGGCAGTCCGAAAATGACTTTTAAAGCCTGGGGACAATCTTGGCAAACAATTCGGAAATCTTTACAACGCCCAATTTTAGAAAATAATTTACTGCTTCTGGGAGCTTTGAGTGCGCTGTTATCAATTGGATTATGACAATTAGGGTCTTAGGCTACCTTATAATTACTAGGATTTAATGTATTATTTTTTGCTCGTAACTCTCTGGCTCATCCGCGTTGGGATGCAAGAGTAGCGGTAATTGGCATTGACGATGCTACATTGCATGAATACTGACAGTTTCCCCTGTCGCGCGATCGCTATGCTCAACTATTGTAAACCCTATAAGCCTCTCCCCCAGCAACTATCGGCTTTGATATTCTATTTGTTGAACCTAGCATTTATGATTCAACATTGGCTGAAGGAATGGCAATTAATGGTCAGGTGGTTTTAGCCGTTGCTCCCGGTTTACTAAACCCGACAAAAATAGTCGGGTATGTTTGACGTGGATTTTGCATCGTGTTAGTATCATTCCAAAGTTGACGGATACCCAGGGAAAGCAAAATTATGACTCAGGCGATTACAAACCTCAACCAAGCGAACACTTCTATCCTCAAAGCTTTGAAGTGTAAAGAATGTGGAGCGGAATACGAACTCAAAGCTACTCATGTATGTGAAGAGTGTTTTGGACCATTGGAAGTCAAATATGATTACAATGTACTGAAAAGCTTAGTTAGTAGAGAAACTATAGAAGCTGGTCCCAATTCCATTTGGCGTTACCGTCACTTTTTGCCAGTTGCTACAGATAATTATATAGATGTCGGTACAGGGATGACTCCCTTGGTGCGTTCCCACCGTCTTGCCCGTCGCCTGGGTCTAAATAAACTTTATATTAAAAATGATGCCGTCAATATGCCGACCCTGAGCTTTAAGGATCGGGTGGTGTCGGTTGCTCTCAGTAGAGCGAGAGAATTAGGTTTTACTACCGTATCTTGTGCTAGTACAGGTAATTTAGCAAATTCTACCGCAGCGATCGCCGCTCATGCCGGTTTAGATTGCTGTGTATTCATTCCTTCTGACTTAGAAGCTGGTAAAGTCATCGGTAGCTTGATTTATAGTCCTACCCTGATGGCTGTTAAAGGCAACTATGATCAAGTGAATCGTCTTTGCTCAGAAGTTGCGAATACACATGGTTGGGGTTTTGTCAATATTAACTTGCGTCCTTACTATTCCGAAGGTTCTAAAACATTAGGCTTTGAAGTTGCAGAACAACTAGGTTGGGAATTACCAGATCATATAGTTGCACCTTTAGCTTCTGGTTCTCTGTTCACCAAAATCTATAAAGGTTTCCAAGAGTTTGTAGAAGTTGGTTTAGTAGATGCCAAAGATGTCCGTTTCAGTGGCGCTCAAGCAGAAGGTTGTTCCCCCATTGCCACAGCATTTAAAGAAGGTAGAGACTTCATTCAACCAGTTAAACCTAACACAATTGCCAAATCAATTGCGATCGGCAACCCTGCAGACGGCGTATATGCTGTAGAAATAGCCAATAAAACCAACGGTAATATTGAATCAGTTAATGATGCCGAAATTATCGAAGGTATTAAACTCTTAGCAGAAACTGAAGGCATCTTTACCGAAACCGCAGGTGGTACAACCGTTGCTGTTCTCAAAAAATTAGTTGAAGCTGGCAAAATTGATCCAGATGAAACTACAGTGGTTTATATCACTGGTAATGGTTTGAAAACCCAGGAAGCAATTCAAGGCTATATTGGCGAACCTTTGACAATTGATGCCAAACTAGACAGTTTTGAACGGGCTTTAGAAAGATCCCGCACACTTGACCGCTTAGAATGGCAACAAGTTCTGGTTTAATTGTTTCACCACCGATTCTAGGGCTTTAGCAGCGCTAAACCCCTACCTACCAACCCACGCACTAAAAATTAACGTTTAAACAATGGCTGTAAAAGTTTTAATTCCCACCGCCTTGCAAAAGTTTACAAACGAACAAGCTGCTTTAGAATGTAATGCTAGTAGTATTTCTGAATTATTAGATTCCTTAGAAGTAAGCTGTCCTGGTATCAAAGCGCGTTTGTATGATGATGAAGGCAAACTCAGACGGTTTGTGAATTTCTATGTCAATAGCGAAGATATCCGCTTTTTGGACGGAGCAAAAACAGTCCTCAAGGATGGAGATGAAGTGAGCATTGTCCCCGCTGTTGCAGGTGGTTGAATATCTCTGGAGGGTTTAGGGTATGGGGTTTTGAAAGTCCCAAATTACCCATTACCCAATCTTATGGTTCTGTTAAGGAAAATGCGATTTGCGGGCGATCGTCAATTACCATAGCATTAACCATTACCAATCTAAAATAGATAGAAAGTATCAGATAATCGTTATATATAAATAGTTGTGGCTATGCTCTGGTATGTCAAAATGGAAATAACTGACTACCCCAAAATGAGCAATGGCAGAAGAAACTAATCAAAATCAAGCGGGTGATGTGGGTTCTAATCCTGCTACAACCGCCCCAGAAAAGCCCGCCGCAGAGGCAAAAGCCGCCAAAAAGGAAAAGCCCCCGGCGTTGGAAGATAAGCCTTTTGAAGAGTTTATGCAGCAACATTACCTACCAGCGTTACAAGAGGCAATTACTAGAGAAGGTGTACCAGATGTGAAGCTGACTTTTGCCAAGCAGAAGTATTCTATTATTGGTTTTAATTCAGCAGAAGAATGTTGGCAAGTTATCGGTTATTGGCAAGGGGGACAGCGCCAGTTTAACGTATATTTCCCTGAAGCCAATATTCAAGGTAAAAAGGGATTTTCCTGTAATGAAGGTAAAAAACCAAGTACCTTGGAATCATTTTTAATTGATGAGCGTAAAATTACCCTAGATTTATTGGTATCTCGGTTAGTGTATCGCTTGAATGGACAAAAATGGCTAGGTAGAAATTAGTCAAGGGAATAATAAGTTACGACTCCAGAAATGGGGTCGTTATTTTCTGTCAGAATCAGGATATCCAGGATTTAATAATTTACAGGATTTTTATTGGTATCAGACATTTTTATCGTTAGTTTATTAAAGGTGTGATTCGGTATCTTCTGCCTTAGCTGAAGATATGACATAACAATTGAAACAATAATTAGTATATTTAAACATGGCAACTTTACACGGAACTTGGGTAATAAATCGTCAAAATACTTATTTCTTTATTTGGGGAGAAACTTGGCGTGCTTCGCAGGTACAGACTGAAGCATCTTCTGAAATTCTTTCATATCCATTGGCTATGACATCAGGGGAATTAAATGAATGGTTAGAAGCATCTAATTTATTAATTCCTAATTTCATTCAGACTTCTCCTAATACTAAACAAAGAATTAAAAGTAAACCACCGACAGAAATAAAATTACCTATTCACTCACAAATAATTTCTTTACCAACTTATTTTTTAGAAGGCAATAACTCTGAATTAACAACAATTTCAACAGTTCACTCTGTTAGTGTGGATATAGATTCCCCCTTTTCACAATATTTACAACCTTGGAAAATTGATGGTTTTTGTTTAACTCCAGCATTAGCAATTAAATTTCTCACATCTTTGCCTTTGAGTGCAAATGATAGTAAAGCGGCTTTATTAGGAGCAGATATTAATTTTTGGGTACATATTTACAGATGGCATTTAGATCTAATTTCTCGTTGTAAATTTTTACCAACTGTTGAGAAACAGGATAGTAATTTAATTGCCAAATGGCAGACTATTTTAGATAGTGCCATAGATGTCACAAGGTTAGAGAAATTCTCTTCACAAATGCCTTTAGCTTGTCGAACATATCAACAGATTACCGAAAATCTAGCAATTAATTTACCATTATTACCTCAAGAATTAATATTATCATTCCTCAATCACATGACAGATAATCAATTGCGGTTAATGATTGGTTCTCAATCTCCCCTTGAACCGAGAATGATGATGTCTTTACCTGCTACATTACAGCAATGGTTACAAGGATTAATTAATGCAAATAATACAATTGATGCAGCCGGAGGAGACCGGTTACAAACTACTTTAAAAGCTTGGACTTTACCCTTGCAATATCAACTTACAGGGAAAGCTTTATTTAGAACTTGCTTTCAATTGCTTCCTCCAGAAAATGAAGAACCAAATTGGACTTTAAAATATTTTCTCCAAGCAGCAGATAACCCGGATTTTTTAATAGACGCAGCGATAATTTGGCATCAACCAGTAGAAAAATTAGTTTATCAAAATCGCACAATCGAACAACCTCAAGAAACATTTTTGAGAGGTTTGGGTTTAGCTTCTCGATTGTATCCGATAATTACCTCCAGTTTAGAAACTGCATCTCCCGAATTTTGTCACCTCACCCCCATGCAAGCTTATGAATTTATCAAAGCTGTAATTTGGAGATTTGAAGATAGCGGTTTAGGTGTAATTTTACCTCCTAGTTTAGCAAATCGGGAAGGGTGGGCAAATCGTTTAGGGTTAAAAATTAGTGCCGAAACTCCTCAAGAAAAATCGGGACGTTTGGGGTTACAAAGTTTATTGAATTTTCAATGGCATTTGGCAATTGGTGGACAAACAATTACTAAAGTTCAGTTTGATAAACTGGTAAAATTAAATAGTCCCTTAGTCGAAATCAATGGTGAATGGGTAGAACTCCGTCCCCAAGATATTAAAAATGCCCAAACCTTTTTTAGTTCTCGAAAAGAACAAATGTCTCTTTCTTTAGAAGATGCTTTACGCATTAGTAAAGGAGACACCCAAGTAATTGAAAAATTACCTGTTGTAAGTTTTGAAGCTTCTGGTGCATTGGAAGAATTAATTGGGGCATTAACTAATAATCAGGAAATTCAACCTTTAACTACACCTCAAAGTTTTCGGGGAGAATTACGTCCGTATCAAGAAAGAGGTGCAGGTTGGTTAGCATTTTTAGAACGTTGGGGTTTAGGTGCTTGTCTTGCAGACGATATGGGATTAGGAAAAACCATCCAATTCATCGCTTTTTTACTTCACCTCAAAGAAGAAAATGTCCTAGAAAAACCAACTTTATTAGTTTGTCCTACTTCGGTTATGGGTAATTGGCAAAAAGAAGTCAAAAAATTTGCCCCGACAATCAAAGTTTTAGAATATCACGGTGATAAACGTCCTAAAGGTAAAGCATTTACAGAAGCAGTTAATAAACACGATATAGTAATTACTAGCTATTCACTAATTCACCGCGATATTAAATTATTAAAAGCAGTTAAATGGCAGATAATTGTTTTAGACGAAGCCCAAAATGTCAAGAATTCAGATGCGAAACAATCACAAGCAGTTCGACAATTAGAAACTACATTTCGCATTGCTTTAACAGGAACACCTGTAGAAAATAGATTGCAAGAATTATGGTCTATTTTAGATTTCCTGAATCCCGGTTATTTAGGAAATAAACAATTTTTCCAAAGACGGTTTGCTATGCCCATTGAAAAGTATGGTGATACTGCTTCTTTAAATCAATTACGTTCTTTAGTGCAACCTTTTATTTTGCGTCGGTTAAAAAGTGATAAAGACATTATTCAAGACTTGCCAAACAAGCAAGAAATGACAGTTTTTTGTGGATTAACTTCTGAACAAGCTACACTATATCAAAAATTAGTAGATGAATCTTTAGTAGAAATTGAATCTGCGGAAGGTTTACAACGTCGCGGCATGATTTTAGGGTTATTAGTGAAGCTAAAACAAATTTGTAATCATCCTTCCCAATATTTGAAATTAGCAAATTTAGAGAAACATCATTCTGCTAAATTACAACGACTAGAGGAAATGTTAGATGAGGTGATAGCAGAAGGAGACAGGGCTTTAATTTTCACACAATTTGCTGAATGGGGTAAGTTATTAAAATCCTATTTAGAAAAGAAATTAGAACGAGAAATATTCTTTTTATATGGTAGTACCAGTAAAAAACAAAGAGAGGAAATGATTGATAGATTCCAATATGACCCCCAAGGACCACCAATTATGATTTTATCGTTAAAAGCCGGTGGTGTGGGATTGAATTTAACTAGGGCAAATCATGTTTTTCACTTTGATAGATGGTGGAATCCCGCAGTTGAAAATCAAGCCACAGATAGAGTATTTAGAATTGGTCAAACCCGCAATGTTCAAGTCCATAAATTCGTCTGCACTGGAACATTAGAAGAGAAAATAAATGATATGATTGAAAGCAAAAAACAACTAGCAGAACAAGTTGTGGGTGCAGGAGAAGATTGGTTAACAGAAATGGATACAGACCAACTTCGTAACTTATTAATATTAGATCGGAATGCCGTGATTGAAGAAGATGAATTTTAACTGGAGTTTAGACTAAAAAATATAGATAAACTCATCTAAGAAAGACATTTTAAACAGAAATAGGCATATTAATGTAGGGGTAGCACCCCCGTGCATACCCCGGCATTTGGGGCAACCACAGGGGGTTTGCCCCTACTTCCCTCCTTGGGATACTAAGCAAATTCCCTCATCATCTGTTAATAAATTCTGTGCTGCTTCTAACATAGATGGCATTATTTCTTTCAAATCTTCCCGATTATTTAAGTAAGTTTTTAAAGCTGACATTGGGTCAATACTGCTACTCGCAGTTAATTCAGGAATACGAGGTTTTGCTAGCTGACTCACTAATTCGGCTTGAATGGTGTAAGTGTGTGCTATGCTTAAAGCTTGATGTAGAGAAGAGTTATCAATTAAATCTAATTGTTCTGACCGCAATTTATAAATGAGTCGGACTACATTATCTTGAATATCATATTTAGTAATTCCTTTTAATAATACTTTTTGTGGATCATCTTGTTTAGATAAATCTATCTCAATAGTCCGAAACGTTCGCACGGGTAAAGGACAAAATTCCCAATTTACTTTCCCTTTTTCCAAATCTATCATTACATAACCTTTGTCTTCCTTTTCTTCACTAAAATCTACCCGTTCAATACTGCCAGGATAAATTACTGGTGGGTCATTAGATTTATTTAAATTCTGATGTTTGTGAACATGACCTAAAGCCACATAATCAAAACATGGTCGAGTTAATAAAGATAAGGGTAAAGTAAAACCTTTCCCGACTGCTAATAAACGTTCTGCACCTAAAGTGGCATTATCAGCCATTAAATGGGCTAAAAGCACAGTGGGTAAATTCGGGTCAAGACGGCGGATTTCTCCTTCGATAACCACCTCTAAACGGTCTGTGAGGAGTTGATTAACTTCTGCTAGAGAAGAACGCTGAGTTTCTTGACGAGTCATTAAAGTGGAACGAGTTAACCAGGGGAGAGTAATTATTTGCACATCTCCTTTTTGTGTAGAAATGCGATGAGTAGTTAAAGTATCACCAACTACAAACCCTGGTACTCCCAAAGTCCGATAAATATTTAAACTTGCACCTCCCAAACCTTGGGAATGTTGGTCATGATTTCCTACTAATAAGACTGTGGGGATATCTGCATCAACTAAACGGCGAAATTGATTAGCAAAGGCTTCTTGAACATAGGGTGCAGGTGTGGCATTAGGGAAGGCATCACCACCAAATAGAACTAAATCTACATGATCAGCGATCGCTCGGTCAATACACAAAGATAATGTTTTCACAAAATCCTCCAGTCGTGTGTTTAAACCTGTGGCTGGATTAACGCGCCCGTGGCAAAAACCGCTACCAATATGGATATCTGAAAGATGGAGAATTTTCATAGTTTATTGGTTGTAAGGGTTAAGATCCCCGACTTCTTCAAGAAGTCGGGGATCTAGTGGTGTGATTAAATGTGAATTCCACACTCAGTTTTTTCGCTTCCGCGCCAACGTCCAGCTCGTTCGTCTTCACCTTCGCCGACTTTAGTGGTAATAGGTTCGTCACCAATACTGGGATAACCTTGATCATGAAGGGGGTTGTAAATTACTTTATGTTCAGCTACATACGCCCAGCTTTGCTTACGAGTCCAGGTAGCTAGAGGGTTAATTTTTAATCTTCCCTTACCATCTAGTTCAAATACGGGCATGGTAGCACGAGTAACGGCTTGATCCCGACGCCGACCAGTTATCCAGCCTACAGTATTAAGCTCGTCTAGACCGCGTTGAAGTGGTTCAATTTTGGTAATGTCGTGGAATTTAGTAATATCTGTATCCCAAAGGGCTTCCCCAAATTTAGCAGCAAAGGCTTCACGGCTATCTACGTCTGGGGTTTTATAGGTTTTTAAATCTAGGTTGTAGATTTCTTTGGCTTTAGCTACCAATTCTAGAGTTTGGGGGAAATGATAAAGGGTATCTAGGAAAATAACGGGAACGGGATGCTGAAGTTCGCTATAAAAAATGTGTGTCAAGATGATGTCATCAACGTTGAAGGCACTAGTTTGGACTAATCCTGTGGGGATGTTCTGTACAGACCAGGCTAGGATTTCTGTAGGGGTTGCAGTTTCAAATTGCTGATTTAGTGATGCTAAGTCAAAGGCGATAGAAGTTGTCATGATCTTTCTCTAAAACCAAGATTTTTTACTTTTATTAAATTTAATATTATCGTATTAAGGCACATATCCCCGCCGATGATTGAGGAGATGAAGCAGGGGCGCAGGGAGGGGCGCAGGGGCGCGGGGGAGAATATTTTTCTTTTTCTTCCCAATGACCAATGACCAATTTCCCTAATTATGTAGTATTTTGATTGCAAGTCTGTTTAAGAATTCATCCCATGCAACAGTTACTCAAGCAATTATTTAGTAACCAAAAATACGTTATTCGTCTCATTCTCCCTGTATTGGTGGTGATGATGGCGACTTCACTGTTTATTTTACCTGCTGCGGCTACTGGTGTATACGAAATACCCAATTTGACGGCAGATACTTGGATTTTAGATCAAGGTGATGTGATCAGCCGATTGAATGAAGGTCAGATTAGCAAGGCTTTCCAGGATTTGGCTCAAAAAACTGGCAATGAAGCCAGAATTGTCACTATTCACCGCCTCGACTATGGAGAAACATCAGAAAGTTTTGCCAAGGGATTATTTAGTAAATGGTTTCCAACAGCGGCAGAGCAAGCCAATCAAGTATTATTACTTGTTGATACTGTTACTAATGGAACGACTTTGCTGAGTGGGGATAATGTCAAGTCATTATTAACTGATTCTATTGCTAAGAGTGTGGCTGAAGAAACATTAGGTACGGTACTGCGTGAGGGCAATAAATATAACCAAGGATTTTTGGATGTGAGCGATCGCCTGGTTGCTGTTTTATCCGGTAAACCAGACCCCGGTCCACCAGAAATCAAGGAAACAGTCCAGGTAGAAGGAACTTTCACCAAAGCTGAAGAAACAGATCAAGGTAATGCTACTGCTTGGGTTGTCGGGCTATTAATTGCCGCTACTGTCATCCCCATGGCTACATACTACATTTATCTGGTGTTTCAAAAACCACCCTCTCAGGAATCTAAAGAATAGGGGACTGGGGACTGGGGAATGGGGGGTGTTTTTTGATTTGTATTCCTAAAGTCAACCCATCTACATCTGGCATTTGCATATCAATTACTGCAATATCATAGGGTATTTAGTGTTCTCGGCAACGCTGGTATTCAGGATGTCGTCAATTTGTAATGATTCGCGGATTTTGAGGCTGATATCGGCTAATAGTTGCGATCGCAAATTTTGCAAGTTTAGTTTTTCTTCTGCCTGTTTGCGCTTAATAAATTGACCTACCTGCTTACCAATGGACATCTCCTCTTCGGTTCTAAACTGCTTCCATGTTTTTCCGATAAATTCAGAGGCATCACTATAACCAAATATATTTATATAAGAGCTATTTACATAAATTCAGCAACGGTAAAAACATCTTTCTGACAAATTGCATGAGTACAAAAGGCAATATCACGAGGTGTTTCTAATGCCTCCAAACCGAATTTAGACTTAAACCATTGACGGTTTGTGTCAATTAAACTTACCAAAGCTATGGGAGTTCCACAAATATAAGCTGCTAAACGAGTTAAGTCATCAAAGGCTGATTCCGGTGCAGTATCAAGGACTTTATACTGTAGAAGTGCCTCGATTCTTGCGGCTTCATCATTAAGTGATATTTTTTTCATATTGTAATTTTATTACTTCATTAATTAAAACTGTTTTCTAGTTTTAATAATTTTTCTGAAAAAAGATGTGAGAGTGTCTTATTTTGTAACAAAAAACGTAGGTAAATGGGAATTAGCTAACAATTCCCAATCACCATAAAGTAGGTTGATGTTAAAAATAGTCATTGAAGGTAGAGAAGCCGGAGGAAAATGCTTCAACCCTTATTTACTTTGATTCACGCAGCTTACTCTATTTAATCTTGAATGTACTCTTTGCCTGACACTAAAGCCATTTCAGCGCGAACAAATTCTCTACCTAAATAAGCTGCATGATCTAATAAAGCCACAGGACAATTTGGAGTTTCTTCAAAAATCTTGATACAGAGTTCTTTGGCTGTACGTCCACTAAATACAGTTGTGTGGCTTCTTTCCACTTTACCGCGAACAGGAATCACCTCACCTGTTTCGGGATTTACGGCTAAACCACGTTCGTTAATCACATTAGTAAAATGTTTGGCATAAATTAATCTTTCCTTTTGGTCTATGTAGATAATAAAATAGCCGTTGGGGTCAAGATCAATATGACGGTGAGAAAGTTTATTATCAATTGCTGTCAAATCTTCGAGTAGTAAATCCATACGCCTTGTTAAAAGCAAATTTATTGAAAGAGTATTTTTAGATTACATCAATATGCAATATTTAGATCCCCAAGTTCTTTGAGAAGTCGGGAATCTATCTCCTTATTTGAAAGGTAACTCTGCATTAATGGCATCCATTTCTTTTTGTTCTAGTTGATTGACTTCCCGCACCCAAGGCAGGATAATTTGCCCTAAACGGTGGTTATAAAAGCGATGCAGGCTGTAATTCGGGGTAGCAGGGAACCCCCGGCGTTTTTTATGTTTACCACCAGCGCCGGGATCAAAATTTTGGATACTATGAGCGATCGCCCATTCAATTGGTGCATAATAACAAGCATCAAAATGTAAGCAATCTATGTCTTGAAAACTCCCCCAATAACGTCCATATAGTTTGTCTTCTTTAAATAAACAAAAGGACATCCCCACTGGTTGACCTGGATCTTCTTGATTATAAGCCGCAAAAAATACCACCCGATGCCGATAATTATGTTGTAACTGTTGAAAAAACTGCTTTGTCAAATACTTGCTTCCCCACCAACCAAATTTATCACAGGTGTCAGCATAAAAGTCATACATTAACGGAAACATAGAGTTAGGAATTTCCTCACCGGTTAACGCTTGCAATCTTAAACCGGCCTTTTCTACAGCTTTACGTTCCCGTTTAATATTCCGTCTTTGATTAGCATTAAATCCAGTTAAATAATCATCAAAAGTTTGAAAATTAGCATTTTCCCAAATATAACTATGATGTAGCCAAGTTGTAAAACCCTGACTTTCTAAAATCGGTCGCCATTGTGGATCAACATAGAGAAAATGACAACCGGAAATCCGATTTTTCACACAAAAACTATCAATTTCATGAAGCATTAAAGCTGTAATTTCTTCCTCATCTTCTCCGGGAGTAATTAAAAAGCGATAGCCTTCAGCCGGGGTAAATGGAGTCATGCCGAGCAACTTTGGATAATACTCTATTCCTAACCGAGAAGCTAATTCTGCCCATTGATGATCAAAAACAAACTCCCCTTGGCTATGTCCTTTTAAATATAAAGGAGCAGCCGCAATTAAAGTTCTGTCTCGCCACAAAATCAAGTGATTTGGCAACCAACCAGTATTGGCTGTAACACTTTGAGATATTTCCAAATTGTGCAACCAATCCCATTCTAAAAAAGGGGTTTTTAACGGCATCGCTAAAGCATCCCATTCAGCTTGGGGAACATCAGCGATTGTGTGCGTCCACACAAGAGAATAATGGGGTTTGTGTTCTTTGATCATTGTGTATTTGTCCAGTAATTTAAGATTTACTTCTTACTCATGCTTGGGCGCACTACATTTCTGGGCGCAGGCCCTGCGCCCCTACTGGATTATTCTATAGTATAAAAATACTTCTTGCTCTATTGTGGATACTTCTAATAATTGTAACTTAGGAGCAAGATCAGCTAAAAATCCTGTTCCCTCGACAGGTGAAGGCGCAATACTACCACCTAAAATCAGTGGACAAATAGTTAACCAGATTTCATCAATTAAATTAGATTCTAGAAAAGATGCTACTAATTGTCCTCCTCCCAAAATAGCTAACCGGCTAATTTGTAACCTGGTTAAATATTTTAAAGCAGCCAAAATGTCAATTTCTTGGCTAGGAGTTTCAAAGACTAAAACTTCTTCAAACTCTGATCTTTCTTGCCAAAAATAAGCTCCCAGAGAGGTTGTGAGTAACCATCGTCTTACTGGTTGTTGAAAAAATTTAATATCCGGATTCAGGTTGCCTGAACGGGAAATCACTATATGAACTGGCTGGGGGTGCTGATTTGCTATTTTTCTTTGTTGCAAGAGTATTGTATCTGTGATGGTCATTGTTGTACCGTAGGCACGAAGAGTACCAGCACCAAATAAAACGGCATCAGATGCAGCAATTTGTTTCCCCATGTGTATTTTATCAGCCACTGAGCCAAATCGAGCAGGCGATCGCCTAAAATCTGCTATTTTGCCATCAGCACTCATGGCTAAAACTACTGTGGTATGAGGACGATGTTGCATCATTGCATTGCTCTGATATTTCTTCGTTGTGGATATATTTTCTCACAATCTATCACAATCAGACAAAGTTGAGAACTTTTATACCATTATCAGGAGTCAGGAGGAAGAAGAAGGAAGAAGAAGGAAGAAGAATTAGAAGGAGATAAGAATAGTCTCCAATTTAGGAAAGTGATAGCTAAATGAATAGTTTCAAAGCTTATTCCTTGCACATTATTTACATTTTATCGCTCTTAATTTATTGATTCATCAAGATCTTCGGTTTATTAAGCAAACCCTAATTAGTTTGATTTTTTGAAATTTTTAATTCTTACCTGTTATCTCTTGTTTTACTGAGAAATTGAAATTGATCGTAAACTTATCATCAACTAATAAAATGTCTCCTTTGGTTAGTGTAATTTTATATCTTTGTAATTGTCGTTTAAAGATGCGAAGTGAGACAAACAATGGCTAAATCTCGGCAATCGTCATTTCGACAAATTTTAGTAACAAGAATACTGCTGGTATTTGTCCCAGTTTTATTAGTAGGAGAAATGGTTGCCCTCAATAAAGCCCGTTCTAGTCTATTAAATACTGCTCGACAAAATCTAACAGAAAGTGCGGTTAACAAAGGAGAAAAAATTAGTGATGATATTGCCGCCTTGCGCTCCAATTTAATTACAGCCAGTCAGACAAAAGTAATTAAATCCGGTTCACCTTTCCAAATTGAACAATTTCTTAAACAGCTACAAAAACAACTACCAACTCAAATAGATTGTCTGCAATTCACCCACATTAAAAAAGGTGAAATAATTGCCAGTAGTTGTGGCATTCAAGAAATTACCCCATCCGGTTTATCTCCCACTGGTGATGATGTTGATATTCAATTCATATTACCATCTCAATCTGGAAAAACTGGTAAAAGAGACAAACAAAATCAACTACAATTATTTTTATCAATTCCTATCGCTAATCAACGTGGTAATTTAGCTTACCGATTAAGCATTAAAACTACATTGTATCAACAAAATCCCAATCATCCAGGCTCATTGACAGGTTTTTTAGTAGTCATTGCTGAAGATGGTAGAGTTTTAGCCCATCCATTCCCAGAAAGAATCGGTACTAATATTAAAAATTATGCCGATGTGGAAAGAATACAAGCCATAGTTAAAAATGCGTTAGGTGGCAGTAATAATTCTAGTAATTTATCCTTTGTTGAAGGACAGGAATTAGTTACAGGTTTTACAGCTACTACTAAACCTATCACCACAAAACCCTCACAAAGATGGATTGTTCTAGCAGTTACCAGTGTAGAAAATGCCCTATTTGGTTTAGAAGAAATTAAACTAATTCTGATTGTTTTAACAGTTGGTTTAATTGGTGCAAGTTTATTAGCATCATTTTATTTAGTTCCTTATTTAGCAGGTCCTGTGGAAGAACTCCGCGACTATGCTGTTAATCTTCATAGTCATCATGCAGCACAACCCATTCCGCGCAACTTCAAGATTCGGGAATTTAACCAATTAGCACAAGCATTAGATCAAATGGTAGAAAGACTCAAAGATTGGGCAGAAGAATTAGAAATTGCTTGGAAAGAAGCTAAATCAGCTAACCAAATCAAAAGCCAATTTCTCGCTACAACTTCCCATGAGTTAAGAAATCCCTTGAATATTATTATTAACTGTGTACGGTTAGTCCGTGATGATTTATGCGACAGTAGAGAAGAAGAATTAGAATTTCTCAAAAAAGCTGATGATACAGCAATTCATTTATTAAAGATAATTAATGATTTGCTAGATATTTCTAAAATAGAAGCTGGTAAACTTTCCGTAACTACAGTACCGCTGGATTTACGACAATTATTATTAGAGGTAATTAACTTACAATCAGTTAATGTCCAATATAAAGGACTGCAATTAATTTGTGATATAGGTGATAAACCTATTCCCATAAAATCTGATGCCATTAAACTTAAACAAGTGTTAATTAATATTATTGGTAATGCCACTAAATTCACTGATGAAGGTAGTATTCAAATTACCACAAATATTAATCAGCATCGGCATCATGTTTTAGTTTCCATCAAAGATACAGGAATTGGTATTGACCCAGGAGAACAAGGTAAACTATTTCGTCCTTTTGTCATGGTTGACGGTACAACTACGCGCAAGTTTGAGGGAACTGGATTGGGTTTAGCAATTTCTCGGAATTTAATTGAACTCATGGGTGGTAAAATCACCTTAGAGAGCTTAGGGTTAAATCAAGGAACAACAGTAATTATCAAATTACCTTTGATTGATCTTGCTTTATTACCTAATCCAGAAAAAAAAGATGTGGTCAGAAATAGAGTTAGGAGTTAATTCTGACTTTCAGAAATGTTCCGCAAATAATAAATTTAAAATTACAACCCTCCTAAAATGAAGCGACTTTTTTCAGGTATTTTTGTAGTGACAACCTTATTGCTAAGTCCTGGTTGTTCATCAAATACTAAGTCTACTGAAACACAGGTTTCACCTAGTATGATGACGCATCATGATGGACATTCTATGGGAAATATGAATCATGGAGATAATTCACAAATAACTACTAAGGTTAAATTAACTGCTCCGAAAAGTTTATCACCAAATCAACCGATTAATTTAGTTATTGATATTCAAGATACTACTGGAAAACCTGTGAATAAGTTTGACATTTTCCAAGAAAAAATCATGCACTTAATTGTTGTTAGTGATGATTTACGATCTTTTGCTCATATTCATCCCGAATATAAAGAAAATGGTCGCTTTGAAGTGACTGCAAATTTACCAGAATCAGGTAATTATACATTTTTCAGTGATTATAAACCTGCTGGAGATAAGGAAAATATCTCGTTAATGAATATGACAATTCCTGGGACAGTTCCTTTACCAAAAAATTTAGAAAAGTTCAGTAAAACTAAAACTATCTCAGATACTAAAGTCAATCTGAATATTTCTGAAAAAAATATTAAAGCTGGTCAAGCAGTAACTTTAAGTTTCGATTTAAAGGATCAAAAAAATCAATCTATTAAAGATTTACAACCATATTTGGGGGAAAAGGGACATTTAGTAATTATTAAAAGTTCGTCTCCTTTAACTACATCTGATTATATTCATGCACACGCAATGAAAGATTCTGCTGACGGAAAAGTTGAATTTCATACTCAGTTTCCCAAACCAGGAACATATAAAATGTGGATGCAATTTAATCGCAACGGACAAATCAAAACCGCAGATTTTTGGGTAAATGTAGAATAGAAAATCGTAGGTTGGGTTAAGCAACAGCGCAACCCAAAAACAATTTTAGACATCTCCAGAAATTCAATATGCGTAGCCCGAAACCTTTGTAGGGACAATTCATGAATTGTCCCTACATCTTTTTTGGAGATGTCTAAACAGGATCAAATATTCTGTGGAGTTCTCTTAACGATTTTGAACAATGTTGGGTTTCCTTGCGTCAACCAAACCTACAAAAATTAAATTAATATTCTCTTCCATAATAGGAGCGATAGAACCGTTATTTTTAACTTTGATCCGCTTGTACTAAAAAATCCTTTGGTGATAAAATAGGAATGTTTTGATAGCATTTAAGAGCCAATAAATCTTCATCTCCGGTAATAATCATATTAGCATTACCAGCAATAGCAAGTGAGAGAAATTTATCGTCTTTGGGATCTCGACAAACTTGCACATGATTGACAATATCAACTATCTCAGCCAGATTTTTTAGATATACAATAAATTTTTGCCGCTCTTCAAAACTGACATAATTATTAAATTTTTTCCTGGAAAGAACCATTTCTAATTCTGTAAGTGTTTCCGCAGAAACAAGAATGTGATGGAAATCAAAAGCATAACGAACTGCTTGAGAATTGATAGATTTGGGAGTTAGTAACCGACTCACAAAACAATTAGTGTCAATAACAATTCTTTGCTCAATCATCACTTTCAAGCATTTCCTTGAGCTTTTCTTCTGTCATACCTTTTACTTCGGCATTTTTACCAACTTGATCACAAAATCCATGAAACTCATTTTTTAGCAATTTAGTTAATCTTTGATACTCTAAGACAGATAGCACTACAACTAAATCTTGTTCCTGACGCTGAATGGTTATTGGTTCTTTTTGAGCTTTATCTAAAAATTCTGTAAAATTTTGTTTTGCTTCTGTGGCAGATAAATAAATCATAATATACCTCCTTTCTTTTTATCATAACTCAAACTGGTTATTCGACGTGATTAAATAAATTCCCATTTCTAAGATTAAAAATAAACATCCTGTAAATCATTAAATCCTGTAAATCCTGATTCAGGTAAACGTTTATATAGCATTGTCAAAGGCTATCAGAATTCATTCTGAGGCGGACTCGGACGCAAGGAAACCCAACATTTATACATACATTTTCCGTTGGGTTTTGTTCCTCAATCAAAAATTAAAAAGGTGGTAATTCCTTCAGAATCGTAAACCGAATATGGTTAATAGCTAAGTCACCTAGTGAAATCTCTTCTTTTGTTAAGCGGATACCATTTCTGCTTAAGGTTTCAAAGGTGATACCTTTACCAATTTCGATGTGATACCAACATAAGCCCATGAAGAACCGTGTCGGGTATGGACCACCTTCTTCAAGATCATCAGGATTAGATTCCATTGGCAACCAACCAATTCCGGGAATATAAAACTCTAACCAAACATGATTAAAATCCGGTTGGAGAGGAACGCCTTGATGTTCAGCATAGACGGGACATTTATATCTACCAACGGTGCGACAAGGAATACCATTGAGACGACAAAGTGCTAGTAGTACACCTACATATTCTCCACAAGAACCTGTACCCCGATCTAGAGCAATATCAGGTGAGTCAATATGGGGTTTAATGGCATAGGACAATTGATCATAGACATAGTTACGGATACTGTACATTTTCCGTAATATGTTAGTTTCCGAACCAACTGCTGTCCGGGCTGCACGGATGACAATATCGGTATCCATTGCTAAATCGTCATCATCTACCAGATAGCGGGTTTTTAATTCTGGTGACAGTTCTGGAACATCTTCGACATCTTTAGGAGTGATGCGATGTTTAATGCCACGTACTTCTACTAATGCCTTCCAGCCAAATATATGACGTTCACCGGGGGCAAGGCTATCAAATTGAAATACGGCTACTCTTTGTCCGTCAATGATTTCTTCAGTGAAAGGTAAACCAATATGTTCAACTTGTTGGACTTTTTGCCTTTCTGTTTCTGAGGGGAGGGCAATGCGCCATTCTATATCGGCTAAGTAAACTTCATCAAGGGGGGAAATCTCCTCAAGATATGACATTTCTATGAGATAGCCATTGGAAAGGGCGTAGCGTTTATCCTCCTGGTAATGATATTGTAGGGAATGAATGAATGTGCGATCGCGGTAGGTTAATTCAAAACAAGGGTCAGCGTTGGGATTATCCCGAATATAAGGTTCTTCGCTGGAGTATGCCACATAAATACGATCTTTGCCTGTATCATCCTGTCCGTAAACCGCGATACCTGTAGGAGAATCAAAAGGCGTGAGAACACTAAAACGGACTTCTCCAGTTGCCCTATCCATAGAGTAAACTGTTTGTTCCGTGCGATCGCATACCCACAAAGTTTCTTTACTAACTGCTAAATTTTGTATACCGACACCAGGGGCATAAAATCTGGTGATTTCCTTGCGGGTGTCTCGATTAAAAATCAAAATATAGCCAAGTCTTTGGCAACTAACATAAACGGCAGATTCCCAAACGGCCACACCATCAGCAGGATAGGGTAAAGTCACAAAATGCTCTAACCCTAAAGATGCCAATTTACATAAATAGACACTGTTCCCACGAGTCACCCAAAGATCATCTTCCCACAGGGCTAAACCGGTAACTTCTTGAAATTCGCGGACTTGGTGGGGATTGATAATTTTGCTGTTATCGGTAAGGGGGTCAATTTCTAATAAATGACCTTTAACCGTATCAATAGCAATAAGTCTATCTTTAATGGAAGCAATACCGTAGAGGGTAGCAGCAGTAACTGGTCTGATTATTTTTTGCCCAAACATCTGGCTCACCGTCAAACTAGGTAGTGGAACACTCATAAATTATTATTTATTAACAACAGTTGCTATAGAGAAAGGAGTCAGGAGTATGGTTAACGCCACGCTGCGCTATCAGGAGTCCAAGAGTCAGGAAGAAGAAAATGACAACTGACAACTGACAACTGACTAATTCCACATTTTCGGACATCACTAAATTATGATCGAATTTTGTAACCATTTCCTGTAACCTACACGATGTCTGCTCATTCTTTACCTGAATCTACCCACCTCTGGCATGGTTTGGAAGTTGAAAAAGCTTTAGAAATGCTTGATAGTGACGCAAACAGCGGCTTAACCTCCCAAGAAGTTGAACAGCGTCGTCAGAAGTATGGACTCAATGAACTCGAAGAAAATGGCGGTCGTAGCCCTTGGCAAATTCTGCTAGATCAGTTTACCAATATCATGTTATTGATGCTGATTGCCGTTGCCCTTATTTCTGGCTTTTTGGATTTACTGGCTTTGACTGGGGGGACATTAAAACCCGGTGAAGTGCCATTTAAAGACACAATTGCCATTATGGCTATAGTTATCCTCAATGGTATTTTGGGCTATGTGCAAGAAAGCCGGGCCGAAAAAGCTCTAGCAGCCTTGAAAAAACTGTCTTCTCCCTCAGTGCGAGTCCTTCGTGACGGTAAACTGGGGGATGTGGCGGCTAAGGAGCTAGTACCGGGGGATGTGATGCTGCTGGAAGCGGGTGTACAAATAGCTGCTGATGGTCGCTTAATAGAACAGTCTAATTTACAAGTACGAGAGTCGGCTCTCACCGGTGAAGCCGAAGCTGTCAATAAGCAAGCCATACTTACACTACCAGAAGATGCACCATTAGGCGATCGCCTCAATTCAGTTTTTCAAGGTACGGAAGTCCTCCAAGGTCGGGCGAAGGTACTGGTAACTGACACCGGAATGCGAACAGAACTAGGCAAAATTGCCGCCATGTTGCAATCTGTGGACGGTGAACCTACGCCTTTACAGCAACGCATGACCCAATTGGGTAATGTTCTAGTCAGTGGTTCTTTAATTCTTGTAGCCATAGTAGTTGGTGGTGGACTAATTCATGATCTAACTAAAGGAATAGGTTGGAAGAATTTACAAGAACTGGTAGAAGTTTCTTTAAGTATGGCGGTGGCGGTAGTTCCTGAAGGTTTACCTGCGGTAATCACCGTGACTCTGGCTTTGGGAACTCAGCGTATGGTCAAGCATCACGCTTTAATTCGCAAACTCCCAGCCGTAGAAACTCTTGGTTCTGTAACTACTATTTGTTCTGATAAAACCGGAACTCTAACTCAAAATAAAATGGTGGTACAGTCGGTGTACACCAATAATTCTACCTTTCGCGTCACTGGAGAGGGTTATACTCCCATTGGCGATTTTCAGTTAAATGGTGAAAAAGCCAGTTTAGATGAGTGTCCAGAAATTTCTGCTTTGCTTGTTTCCTGTGCGGTTTGTAATGATGCTGTTTTGCAACAACAACAAGGAGTATGGGCGATTTTAGGCGACCCCACAGAAGGGGCTTTAGTTACCTTGGCAGGAAAAGCCGGAATTGAACAAGACCAATGGAGTAGTAAATTACCTCGTGTCGCAGAATTTCCCTTTTCTTCAGAACGGAAGCGCATGAGTGTGATTTGTCAACTAGAAGCTGTAGCGACTGGTGATACTTCTTTAACCGCCATTGACCCAGCCATTGCTGGTTTTGTGGAATCGGAACAATACCTGATGTTCACCAAGGGTTCACCAGAATTAACTTTGGAAAGGTGTACAAAAATCCATTTAGGTAATCACTCGATTCCTATCAGTGACGAACACCGCAGCCAAATTTTGGTAGCTAATGACCAAATGGCGGGTAAAGGTTTACGGGTCTTAGGTTTTGCTTATAAACCTTTGGCTGAAGTTCCCCCAGATGGTTCAGAGGATACATCTGAAGTAGATTTGGTTTGGTTGGGGTTGGTGGGAATGCTAGACGCGCCTCGTCCAGAGGTGAGGGCGGCTGTGCAAGAATGTCGCCACGCGGGAATCCGTCCCATTATGATTACTGGCGACCATCAATTAACTGCTCAAGCGATCGCTATTGATTTAGGAATTGCCCAAGAAGGTGATAGAGTCCTCACTGGTAAGGAATTACAACTCCTCAGTGACCAAGAATTAGAAACACAGGTTGACTTAGTGAGTATTTACGCTAGAGTCTCCCCTGAACATAAATTAAGAATTGTCCAAGCTTTGCAACGTCGCGGGCGATTTGTGGCTATGACAGGCGATGGTGTGAATGATGCTCCTGCCCTCAAACAAGCTGATATAGGCATTGCCATGGGCATCACAGGTACAGATGTGAGCAAAGAAGCCAGCGACATGATCCTCCTTGATGATAACTTCGCCACCATAGTTGCTGCCACGAAGGAAGGTAGAGTTGTTTATACCAATATTCGCCGCTTTATTAAATACATTTTGGGTAGTAATATTGGGGAAGTTCTCACCATTGCGGCTGCGCCATTATTAGGATTGGGTGGCGTTCCCTTGAGTCCTTTGCAAATTCTCTGGATGAATTTGGTGACAGACGGTTTACCGGCTTTAGCATTAGCTGTAGAACCACCAGAACCTGATGTAATGCAGCGTCCCCCCTTTAGTCCTCGTGAAAGTATTTTTGCTAGGGGTTTGGGTTCTTACATGATTCGCATTGGGATTGTTTTCGCTGTGATTACAATTATCCTCATGGAATGGGCCTACCATCATTCTCATGCAGCCGGGTATCAAGGACATGAAGATACTTGGAAGACAATGGTATTTACTTCATTATGTCTAGCGCAAATGGGTCATGCGATCGCCATTCGCTCTAATAATAGACTTACCATCGAAATGAATCCTTTTTCTAATCCCTTTGTCTTGGGGTCAGTCATTGTCACCACGATTTTGCAATTGATGTTAATTTATGTTCCACCCCTGCAAAGTTTCTTTGGTACTCATGCACTCAGTTTACAAGAATTAGCAATTTGTATTGGTTTCAGTGCTTTAATGTTTGTCTGGATTGAAGGGGAAAAGATATTCTTCCGCTTTATGGGTAAAAAAAGCGTTTAATTGGTAAATTGTCAGAATCAGGATTTACAGGATTTGAATATTAACAGGATTTAATTTCATGATCTTTGTATTTTTCATCCTGTTTATCCCTTAATCTTAAATATCCTGATTCTGACATTATGTATCTAAAAATCAACTTAGACGAGATCAGAAAACCCTTTGGGTGTGGGTACAATTCTAGCATTAATTAGGAGATAGCTATCATGGGTGAATCCAAACGGAGAAAACATCAAGATCCCAACTACGGGAAAGTTAAAAATCCTGTCAAAAATCTCATGAAAGTTTTTTGCCCATTCTTTGAAGATTACGATAATTTATCTCATCTCGATGCTGACAGTATATCGTTGATGATAGCTAAACAGGGGTACAAAGAAACGGGTTTGAAAGGAATAATTGTCAAAGGATATCTCGCTGAACATTTATTAAAAGACTATCCTCCTGAATCTGAATTAGTCCAAGCTTTCAAACAACATGGAAATATTTATGTTACTTCAACATTAGCCTTAGCTTATTTGGAGAATGATATGAATAAAGAGGAAAATCTCAGAAATTTTGATACATATAACCCATTAAATGACTTTATATGTCTTAAAAGCGATTCTGAAAAGTACCAAGTAAGTTTGGTAACAGGATCTTAAAATAATTTTCTCATCTCCCAAAAAATCCCCAAAAAATCCCCGACTTCTGAAAATAATTTTCTCATCTTAAGAATAACTTATTATAGAAATCGGGGATTTTGAATCCTTAGCCATTATGTACTTAAAAACTTTACACCTCAAACAATTTCGGAATTACCAAAACCAAAAAGTTGAGTTTAATGCAGCTAAAACAATTTTAGTAGGTAATAATGCTCAAGGAAAATCGAACTTGTTAGAGGCTGTAGAGTTATTGGCAACATTGCGATCGCACCGGATGACACGCGATCGTGATTTAATTAAGGAAGGTGAATCTACCGCCCAAATTCATGCCACCCTAGACCGGATTCATAGCCATAGCGATTTAACTCTCACCTTCCGTCGTCAAGCCCGTCGCACCGTCGCCATAAACGGGCAAATAGTCCCCAGACAAATGGACTTTCTCGGTGTTCTCAATGCAGTAGAGTTTTCTAGTTTAGATTTAGAATTGGTGCGTGGTAGTCCAGAAGGTCGTCGTAACTGGTTAGATACACTCTTGATTCAATTAGAACCAGTTTATGCTCACATTTTGCACCAATATCACCAAGTTTTACGCCAACGCAATGCTTTTTTAAAACTTTATGTAAATACATCAGAAAAATCTCTACAATCAGAATTAGCTATCTGGGATGCACAATTAGTAACTGCTGGTACAAGGGTAATTATGAGAAGAAATAGAGCTATTCAACGACTAGCTCCTATAGCTTCTGCATGGCACGCTAGTATTAGTGGAGCATCCGAAATTCTGCAAATCAATTATGCTGCCAATATTCCCCTAGAAAAAAACTCTCCTCAAGAATTACAAGCAGCCTTTTTTGCTAAACTTCAACAAAGAGCAGTTGCAGAATCACATCGAGGGATAACGTTAGTCGGACCACACCGTGATGAAATAGAACTAATTATTAATCAAACTCCTGCCCGTCAATATGGTTCTCAAGGTCAACAAAGAACATTAGTTTTAGCTTTAAAGTTAGCAGAATTACAATTAATTGAAGAAGTTATTAATGAACCACCTTTACTATTATTAGATGATGTCTTAGCTGAATTAGATCCATCTCGCCAAAATCAATTACTTGATGCTATTCAAGACCGATTTCAAACCTTGATTACTACCACTCATTTGAGCGTTTTTGACTCTCAATGGTTGAAATCCTCCCAGATTTTATATGTAAATGCTGGGAAAATATCAGAAAATGGTAATTGGTAATTGGTAATTTTTGTTCTTCCTTCTTCATTCTTTCTTATTTCTTATTTATCCTGACTTCTGACTCCTAAATCCTCAACTATGAATTACATTCTCACCGAAAATGAAATTATATCTTTAGGTGCATCATTAAGAGCTATAGAACCAAAAATACTGAAACAAAACCCACAAAAAGGTACAATTAGAATCTGGTTTCAAGGAGGAGAACCTTATTTTGATATCTTCTTTGAATTAAATAATCATGAAATAACTTGGTTTCAATTTACATTACGAGGAAAATCATTATCCTGGTCTAGCAATAAACCTCTCTTTAAAACTGGCATTACCAATGAATTAAGTATTGATGATGTTAGTTTTTATGCAGCTAGTAAAACTCTTAAAAATGATCATGACTCAGATGAAGAATTCATTAATTTAGTAAAATCAATTCTCCAAACCAGACCAGAAGAAGAAATTTTTGTCAAAGCCCTAACTTTATTTTAAAGTTTATTCATAAGACCACTGACTAATAACTAATAACTAATGACCACTGACCACTGACCACTGACTAATAACTAATGACTAATAACATTTTTCTAATCTTTTAAAGATGTGTAGAATAATTACAGTTAAAACCGCACCCATTAATCCTAATTGCCATAAACCACACCCAGCAGCAATTCCCAAAGCAGCAGCTACCCAAATTGCGGCGGCAGAAGTCAAACCATGAATTTCCGGTGATTTTGATGTTTGGGAAGATTCACGTAAAATTTCCCCAGCCCCCAAAAACCCGACTCCAGCAGCAATACCTTGAACTACGCGACTGAGAGAATCGGCACTAAGTTGTGTACCACCTGTTTGGATAGTGATGAGAGTAAACACGGCTGAACCCAAACTTACTAACATATGGGTTCTCAAACCAGCCGGCTTGTTTTTTAATTGTCGTTCTAAGCCAATTATAGCTCCAATAAACAAAGCGAAACACAGACGCAGCCCGGTGTTTAACCAATCACTGCTGGCAATATAGTAAGGATTTATCACGTTCTGTTCGTGCTAAGTAGTTTGATAGGGAAATTTATGAAATTAGTTATAAAGTTGGGTGTATTGTCCATACTAATTGGTAATATAGTAACAAAAACTATGTAATAAATATTATTTAATAATTAGGTCAGAATAAATACTGGAAGTAATCCAATTTCACGAAAAAAAGGGAACAGGGAACAGGGAACAGGGAACAGAAAGTGTCCTGTTCTCCAAAACAAAAGTTACTGAGTTTAAATCTCAATCAAAAGAAAGATGTTTTTAAAAGATGTATAGCCCGAAAAAAAACAGTGTCATTATTTAAATCTCATGTTTCTAAACATGAGTTTTTACTGTTCCCCGTTCCCCGTCTCCCGTTCCCTATTCCCTCTGAAATCTCATAAATTGTGTGGATAAACTCTATTGGCTTGACCAAATTAAACTACAAGACCGCGCCAATGTTGGCGTTCAGGCGTTTTATTTAAGCAAAATTAAACAACAGGGCTATCCTGTTTTGCCGGGTTTTGTGGTAGAAGCGGATGTTTTACGGCAATTTCTAGAAACTCTCAACAGTTCAGAGTCGTTAATTGCTGATTTACCCTATTCTTCCCTACATTTAGATGTACATAATTGGCGACAACTACAACAGGTAGCCGGGCGCTTACGTCAGGAAATTATCTCAGCGACTGTGCCACCTCATTGGGTGAGGACAATTTTTCAAGCAGCCAGACAATGGCAAAGAAGTAGTTTAATTTTGCGTCCCAGTTTGGCAATATCAAATAACCAAGAAATGAAAAATGTATCTGGGTTATTAGAACCAGTATTTTGTCCTTGTGAAGAAGAGGAAATAGGTGAAGCTTTAAAGCTGCTTTGGAGTCAGTTATTCCGGGCGAGAAGTTTACTATATTGGCATAGTGCGGGGATTAGTTTGCCCAGCATTAATTTAGGGGTGTTGGTGCAACCAGTTGACAATGCGATCGCCTCTGGTGTTATAAATACTAAATCATCGGGATGGGATATTGAAGCTACTTGGGGTTTAGGACTAGCAATTACCAACGGTGAAGTATTACCAGATGTTTATTACATAGAACCAAAAACTGGCGCAGTCATAGAACGACAATTGGGTAATAAAATGTTGGCTTACCGTCTTAATCATGGCAATGCTTTTACAGATGAACAACTGCAACCAACATTAGATACTGATTTTTTATTAGCTTATATTTTAGAAGAATCTCAACAGCAAGAATATGCTTTACCAGAAGAATTTTTGCAAGAATTAATTACTGTAGGCAATCAAATAGTTAGTGAATTAGGTGCAACTTTAACTATGAAATGGACAGTTGCCAAAGAATCTTTAGCTACTAAACTCTATATTACAGAAGTCACCGTTCCCCAACCTGTACATAAGAGTGTGCAATTTATTCAAGGCGTTGGGGCAGCCAGAGGTAAAATTATTGCTAATGCCCATATTTTTAGTTCATCACAAAAAGCCATACCAATTCCTAAAGGCGTAATTCTCATCGCCCCAATGATTACTCCTGATTGTTTGCCCTTACTACAAGGCGTTGCGGGGATTATTACAGAACAAGGGGGATTAACTAGTCATGGGGCGATTTTAGCCAGAGAGTTGGGTATTCCTGCGGTGGTGAGTGCCACTGGTGCAACAACTATTTTACAAGCAGGTGAAAAATTATTAATAGATGGTGATAAGGGAGAAGTATATCGGCTCACCGGAGATGAGGAAAATTTTCCTAGTGAGGAGATAGAAGGATTAATTAAAGAGGAAAAAATTGTCAGTTACCAGCCAATAAATTTACCCATAATTGCGACTAAGTTACTCATAAATCTGAGTCAAGAACGATTAATTAAACAAGTAAAAAGTTTACCTGTGGATGGGGTGGGATTATTGCGTTCAGAATTAATGATGTTAAATATTCTGGAGAAAAAACATCCTCAAGAATGGTTGAATGCAGGAAAAAAAGCTGAACTATTAGAGTTATTATCTAAGCAAATTATGCAGTTTGCTCGTGCTTTTTCACCCAGACCGATTTTTTATCGGTCTTTAGATTGGCTACCTCATGATTTGCGATCCTTGAGTACAGATCCCCCATTATCAAAGTCATCAATTATCAGTGATAGGGGTATTTTCAGCTATATACAAAATCCGGCTGTTTTTGAATTAGAATTGCAAGCTTTAGCGATAGTTCAAGCATCTGGCTATAGAAATATTAATTTGCTATTACCTTTTGTCCGCAGTGTTGAAGAATTTGTATTTTGTCGTCATAAGGTTGAACAAGCTGGGTTAACACAAATATCCCAGTTTCAATTATGGATGATGGCAGAAGTTCCTAGTGTATTATTTCTCTTACCTGAATATATTAAAGCTGGTGTGATGGGTATTTCCATTGGCACAAATGATTTAACGCAATTATTGTTAGGAATAGATCGAGAACAGGCCAAACCCGGAATAGGTTTAAAATATCTTGATGGCAGTAATCCAGCGGTGATGGGTGCAATATCTCAATTAATTAAAATGTCTCAAGCTGGGGGTATTCCTTGTTCTATTTGTGGTCAAGCGCCGGTACTTTATCCAGAAATGATTGATAAATTAATAGAATGGGGGATTAGTTCTATTTCTGTAGAACCGGAAGCAGTGGAAAGGACTTATCAAGCGATCGCACGTGCTGAACAAAGATTAATTTTAGCAGCAGCACGGCGACAACTTAACGACTCAAAAAATTAATATCGGCAAATAGCCGCCACTTTGACTCCACGAGGCATTGCTTCTGGCTCTAGACTATATACTCTACCACCATTTAACATGGTGTGAATCACGGCAAAATCTAACATATCTTCATCATCTGGTGCCGGTTCTGGATGTAACTCAACTGTAGCAGTTGGTAAATCAAATTTACCCCATATATATTCTTTTTCAGGCACAAATAAAGTATCAACTCTTTGATAATATGCAGCCGGAACAATTGCTTTGATATCATTGGCAATTTTGTTACTTTCTTCCCCAGCTAGTTGCAGATAAACAGCCATTATATCTTCATATTCCTGTTGAAATAAAGGGGCAACAATTTCCCAAGCTGCCTGATTTAATTCTGGAGTTTTGAGAAGTTCTACATTGCCAGTAATACCTGTTTCTACTAAATATTGATAAGTATTAGCCTGTCGGTAAATTGGTAATAAATACTCCACACCCGCCAATATTAAAGGTGCTTTTTCACCTCGTAATTTTTCATGCAATGCACTATCAACAGCATAACAAAATTGTAAAATATCTTCTTCATGTTTCTCCCGATCTGGACTACCTTGTCCATGTACAGAACCAGGCTGTTGAGCGGCAGAAGTTGCACCTCTAGCTATACCAACTCTATGCTGTACACCTTTTTGAAATTCATCTTCTAGAAGAGTTTCAGCCAAATTACGAGGCATATTTTCTACTTCTACCTCATGGACTTGGTAGCGCGTTCCTGAGTAAAACTGAACATTCTTTTGGCTTAAAGCCAAAATGTAGAATTGTCCATCATTATTAATCAAATTTAGCAAGGATTTAATGTGGAAATTTTTGCCCACAACCACTAATTTGGGAAAGGAAATAGGTAAACAATAGTAACGAAATAGATTTGGGGAAATAAAAATTACTAATCCCTGATTTTGAATTTCCCAAAAATCAGTATTGTCTAATTCCATTGCTGGTTTGAGCAAATTTACAGTCTCAGCATGGCGTAACCCTATGTCATCTAAGCGATTTTCAGCTTCTCGAATTAAATTTTTAAACCGAATTGGATTTTGTCGCGTCTCTCCGCCTAGTTTTTCCATAGGTAAATATAGAGAAACGCATGGATACTGAGGATTTTGGACTAGATTTTTGAGTTCATCAAGAGAAAATATAGCCATAGATTTCATCCCCGTTGAGGATAATGATAGAATCTAGATTCAATTCAACTCCTGATGTGAGAATTGTGCATCTTTCTTGTGACAAAAAATTACCCGCTTTCTACTCCTTTTTATAGATATATAGGGCTTGCTGAATAAGTCTTCTAATGAAGGGAGGTGACCGGTGACAGTTTCAGCTATCTGTCATCCCCAAACTTGCAGATGGAAGAAAATGGGCGCAGATAAACGCAGATAAATTTGGACGTTATCAGAATTTTTAATTTCCCTTTCCCTAAAAAAAAGAGGTGTTGCTGAGTGAAAGTATGATTTTATTTCACGCAGAGACGCTCCAGGCACAGAGAGTAAGAGTTTGAGAGATGGAATTTTCACCTTTCATACCCCAATTCACCAACGCCAAAAAAGAATTATTGCTGTTTGAGAATACTGGGAATTGTGGCTAGGATGCGTGTGGCAATGTCTTCTGGTGTTTCGGTCGCGCTAATAATAAGATGTAAATCAGCTTGGGAGTACATGGGTTGACGTTGTTCCAAAAGCGATCGCAATTTACTTTCCATATCAGCATCTTGTAAAAGTGGTCTTGTATCATCTGCCGCCAATCGCTGTAAGATGATTTGTATTGGTGAATCTAACCAAATTATCAAACCATGATGGAGGTAACTCCAATTCTGTTGCTGCATGACAATACCCCCACCAGTAGCCACAACCAATTTAGTATAGGCACAAACTTGAGCTAAGACATCACCTTCCAACTTACGAAACTCTGCTTCACCATTCTCGGCAAATATTTCGTTAATAGATTTACCTGCGGCTTTAACTATAACTTCGTCTGTATCTACAAATCTATAACCAATTTCCTCTGCTATTAATTTTCCCACCGTTGTTTTACCAACTCCCATCATCCCAATTAAGTAGAGGTTAACTCCTTTTAAGATATCAATCACAATTATTTTTCTCCTGTCAAATTATTATTTATTATTTAAGCTTAAATTAGCTATGACTTAGGCAAGTTTCACACTAAAAATCTTTTGTAGGGTGCGTCAGATATAAATAATCTGTTTATTTGCAGGATCTATGCCCTCTGACGCACCTTCCCAATGTGCCGGTTGCGTAAGTTCTGTTAGCGTTTTTGTGGTTTATTTTCTTCATCATCTTCAAAATCATCATCTTCAAAAAAATCCCAGTCATCATCATCCGTTACCTGATTTTTCCCTGATTCTTGATAAGGAGGAATAATCACCCGATAATCAGCATCATAAACTGATTCAGTTTTACCTACAGCAGTATTTTTCGGTGATTGAGAACTATAGGAATAAACAGAACTAGGACGGGAATTAGAACTTTGTGGACTAGCAGAAGTTTTTTGTTCTGGTGGTGAATCTTCTCCATCATCCCAATCATCTTGATTCCGATTTGTGTCCCAATCGTCAAATTCATCATCAGCTTGACTAACTGGGGGTGACGGACTTGTAGGAGGAGGTGTATTTTGTCTGACACGGGGTGAAGTCGGAATTGATTTGGGGATAGGTTGTTGTGCTTGTAAATTTAAATCAGTTGCAACTTTTAATAATTTAGTAATTATTAAAGATGTTAAAATACCAGCAGTTATGCTCAATAAAATCCACAATGCTAATGGTAATGCCTGACTTCGCATTCCCAAAAATACTAGTGGAAGTGAGGGCGACAAATTTTGGACTAATATTATTATTAGTCCTAGCATTGCTGTCACCAAGATAATTAAGCGAATTGCAGCCATAACGAATTTAAAATTACAGCAAAATTTGAGAATACACCAGGGAAAAACAGATGAAAATAGCTATTGCCACATACGAGTTAAGTAGGTTGGCGTTAAAAATTGTCGTTGGGGCAAGAGAACAGGGAACTCTTAACTGGGAACAGGAAGAGAGTTTTGGGCGATTTTACTTTTCTTCACATACCTTTAAATTTTTCGGTTCATCTACTTAAATAGAATTAAAAATTAAAAATTTAGTGATTCCGTTTTTAATTTTTAATTGTCAATTTTTAATTGCTATATAGCGGTATGCACTTGAATGAGATACAGAATCTACAGTAAAAGCCATACGGTAAGAGATTCTTACCTCCTGACTCCTGACTCCTGCTATAAATGACCTTGCCAACGCTGAATTGGTATACAGTCAATATCTAGTTGATCTAGGGCGCGAGCAACAACAAAATCAACTAGATCCTCAATGGTTTGAGGGTTGTGATACCAAGCAGGAATAGCGGGGACAATCCTCACGCCTGTTTCCGCTAAGGTCGTTAAGTTTCGCAGGTGAATTAAGCTGAAAGGGGTTTCTCTGGGGACAATTACCAGTTTACGTCCTTCTTTAATTTGGACATCTGCGGCTCGTTCTAGTAAATCCGAACTGAGTCCCCCAGCCAGTTTGGCAACTGTACTCATACTACAAGGCATAATGATCATCCCTAAAGTTCGGAAAGAACCACTGGCAATACCAGCACCAACATCACTCCAAGGATGACAACGGAGTTTACCTTGTTCGGGAACTCCGGCTTGTTGTCGCCAAAATTGCTCTTGTTTATCTGGTTCTGCTGGCATTCGGATTTCCTGTTCTGCTTGCCAAACCATGTAAGTTGATTTAGAGGCTACCAGTTCAATCTGATATTCTGCTGCTAAGAGAAATTTAAGGGCGCGAACAGCGTAAATCAGACCGGATGCACCTGTTATGCCCAGGATTAAAGGTTTTGTGTTATTGGTCATTAGTTAGTGGTCAGTGGTCAGTGGTCAGTGGTCAGTGGTCAGTGGTCAGTGGTCAGTAGTTAGTAGTTAGTATTTAAGAGCAATGGACAACTGACAACTGACAAAGAACAACTGACTATTCCTCATCATAGGGTTCTTGATCAAAAGAGTCGGTTTTATTGGGTGAATAAATGTCTCCTGTATCTTCATTGTTAATATTTGCGCCCATACTTTTGGGTAAACCATCAGCGCCAACGGTGACAAGATCAATTTGTTGACGGTAGTAATCAACACTTTTGACTTGTACCATACAGCTATCGCCTAATCGGTAGGAAGCTCGATTTTTCCGCCCAAATAAAGCTTGTTGTCTGGCTCGATATTCGTACCAATCGTCTTTGAGGGAACTGACGTGAACCAGTCCTTCTACACGTAAGGTATTAGCGAGATTGGTTTCTGTGGGCGATTCTACTGGGACTTCAATTTCAACAAAGAAACCGTAGGATTGAACTCCGGTAATTACGCCAGGAAAGACTTCGCCAATGCGTTGTTTCATTAAGGAAGCTTTTTGGAGTCCGGCTAAATCGGCTTCAGCCTCTTGGACTTCTTTTTCCCGGTCATTAATTTGCACAATGACTCTGGTTAAGTCACTTTGGATTTCTTGGTGGAGTTCTGGGGGAAGAACGTTCCAATTAATTTCTTCGTGACAATTGGAATGGCGCAGGTTAATCCGATCTTTGACGCGGGTATTCCGGCGATCGCGCCCATGTTCTATTAAGTTATGATATACCCGTTGTAAGAGAATGTCTGGATAACGACGTAAGGGGGCGGTGATGTGGACATATTGGGATAAAGCCAGTCCAAAATGAGAACCTTTGGTGGTGCTGTAGACGGAAGGCTTGAGGGTGTCTTGTAATAAATAGGTGAGAACTTGTTCCGATGGGGAATCGGCAAAAGCGCCGGTCAAGTGTTGATAATCTAGGGGTTGGATTTCCAATTCTGGATCTAGTCCCAATTCCACACCTAAATTAACAGCTAGTTTGAGCATTTCCTGAACATCTTCGGGATCAGGTGTGCCTTGAACTCGCCATAAACTAGGAATCCCCAAGGCGCTGAGGTGATCAGCCATGAGTTGATTCACTAATATTACCAACTCGGTGATGAGCGATCGCCCAGGTAAGTCATTCAAGACGACAGATCCCATTGATCCCTCATCATAATAGGGGTTATGACTAGGTGGGAGATTCAACTGTAAACTACCGCGCTGTAGACGTACCTGTTTAATAGCATTAGCTAAAGTCTGCAAATCTGGCAATTTCTCCTGGACTGCGGCTGCCACTTTGGTGCTTTCACCAGCGAGAATGCTTTCTGTCTCCCCTTGACTAACGGCTACATCTACATTAATCACACTAGGTTGAATTTCCCACTCCTCCACTTCTCCTGATTGAGGGTTAATGGTGATGATCAAGGAAAGAGCCAAGCGATCGCTTCCAGGCACTAAAGAACACCGTTCTGTTACCGATGCTGGTAACATCGGCAATAACAATTCTCCCAGATAAACTGACTTACCACGTTTGAGCGCTTCCCTGTCCAAAGCTTCATCCGCTTGAATATAGTGGGAAACATCCGTAATATGAAAAATTAATCGCCAATTGTCAGCACTAATTTTTTCCACACTAAAGGCATTTTCCACCACAGACTCATCACCGTTGACACTCTTAATCGTGAAGGTAAAAACATCACGTAAATCTAGACGATTTTTCAGGTCAGCCTTCAGGAGTCTCTTGGGTAACTTCGCCGCCGCATCGAGGATAGAATCGGGAAAAGTTCGGGATAAATCATGTTTACAAGTGACCAAATCTATATCTGCTGCAGCTTCAGCATCACTACCCAGAATTTGCACCACTCGACCCAAGGGGGGATATTGTGCCAACGGATAGCGGAGGATTTCTACATGAGCCAAATGGTCAATAGCTTCTTCCAACTTCATGTTGTTGAGTTGTAGTTTCAGTTCAAACAGCAATCTGTCATCCAAAGGAACAGCCCGAAACCCTTCCTCCACCTGCTTAATTCTGGCGAGTAAAGTATGATTAGACCGCTCCATAATCAACTTCACCTCACCTTCAGGCGATCGCCGCCGGCTACCTTCCTTGAGGACTCTCACTAAAACGCGATCGCCATTCCAGGCATTACTCAAATGACTTTCGCGGATGTAAATATCCTCCGAGCCTTCGCTATCTTGAATCGCAAAACAAAAGCCCTTACTAGAGCAACGTAGTTTCGCCTCAATCAAGCCCTCTTCCGTAACGCGGCGATATTTCCCTCGTTCCTTCACCAAAAGCCCAATTTTTTCCAACACATCCAAAGTAATTTGGAGTTTTTCTAGACTTTCTTCATCCTCACAACCCAATTTCTTTTCTAGGACTTTACGAGCCACCAATTTATCATCTGTAAAATTGGCAAGAAGTGTAGCGATTGAAAATTCCATGCAGTGAACCGACCTTTGGTCAAAATATCATTTGATCTAAACAATCTTAACCATGCACTCCTGATACTCAATAATTAAACACTCAGTAATTAGATAATGGATAAGCGAGAGACTTGATTTGGAGAACTCTCTATACCACCCACAAGCTATAAACTGGCTTAACCACAGGTGTTCGATAGTTTAGATATAAGGTAATCTCACGCCATCAGCATCTGATAACATAGCGTAGCGTTAGCCATTTCTTCACCAGCAGAAACCGCTGAAAAACCCAATTCCCCCTTATGTAGAATCGGTAACAATCAGGTAAGCAGTAAAACACAGGCAACGAGGGCAAACCTTATCTTTATCATTGTAGATTTAGAGCGCACTTCTTTAAAAATACTTCTAGATATCTAATTGGGTAATTAGTATAGCATTTAAAGATAGACAACAATTTGTGCTGAACAACTGCTAGTATCAGAACATATTTAAAATCGTGAGTGCTTAGTTCTCAGTAAAACTTTATATTGAAATATATGGTTTTGTCTAGGGGATTGGTAATTGGTAATTGGTAATTGGTAATTGGTAATGGAGAAAAATTATTGACTCATTCCCTGTTCCCTGTTCCCTAATTAAGAACTGACTTTATTAGGAAAATTTAGATCAAAATGGTTGAAAGTATTATGTTGGAACAATTCCAGAACTTGTACCCCAACGGCAGTATTATCTCAGAACTAATAGAAATTTTTCAAGGGAAATATATCGTCCGTGTCAGTATACAACTCGAAGGCATCACCAAGGCAACGGGTATGGCAGGAGCAGAAACAGTAGAAGCAGCAGAAGACCAAGCCAGAGATAGAGCATTCACAGTTCTAGGCATCAAAAACCTCCCAGTAGAAGCCACAAAATCAGCTTCACCATCAGTGACTCCACCACCAATCAAACCTACTTTACAGGAATCAAAACCTCTCCCTCCAGTCAGCCACACCAACACACCAACATATACACCACCCTTTTTAGAAGAGCAAATTGATACTCAAATTACAAAACCAGAAATATTCCTGCATCAAGAACCGGAATATCCACCCTTAGCAGAAGTCCCTCCGAGTAATGTTACACCGTTCACCCCTCGGAGTTACACACCTTCCGAAGAAGCTGGTGTCCAGTCAGCTATTGGTAAAAACAAAAGACGCAACGAACCAGTCAACTTATCTGATGTTATTGCCCAAACAGACGTAGAAATCGAGCGATTAGGCTGGACACCAGAACAAGGAAAAGATTATCTAGTCAAAACCTACAGTAAACGAGGACGTTCTCTGCTGAGTGAAGAAGAACTACGAAATTTTCTCACTTACCTCAAATCCCAACCAGACCCCATTGCGGGATTTTAGAGTCAGGAGTCAGGAGTCAGGAGTCAGGAGTTAGGAGTCAGGAGTCAGGAGTCAGGAGTTAGGAGTCAGGAGTTAGGAGGAAGTTATCCAAGGATCAAAGACCAAAGACCAAAGACCAATGACCAATGACCAATGACCAAAGACCAAAGACCAAAGACCAAAGACCAAAGACCAATGACCAATGACCAAAGACCAATGACCAAAGACCAAAGACCAAAGACCAAAGACCAATGACCAATGACCAATAACTAATGACCAATAACTAAACTAAAGCCACAGGACGACTACCTGCAGCATGACGGTCAATTACTTGGTCAATCAAACCATAGTCCCTAGCTTCGGCTGGAGACATAAAGAAATCACGTTCTGTATCTTCAGAAATCCGCTCAAAAGGTTGTCCAGTATGTTCAGCAAGATATTCATTCAGCCGCTGCTTGTGATACAAAATTTCGCGGGCTTGAATCGCAATATCAGTCGCCTGTCCTTGTGCGCCACCGAGAGGTTGGTGAATCATAATCCGTGAATGAGGTAAACTCATCCGCTTACCCTTTGTACCCGCGCTGAGGAGAAAAGCTCCCATACTTGCGGCTAATCCAGTACAAATTGTACAAATATCAGGGCGGATATGCTTCATTGTATCAAAAATGCCCATGCCCGCTGTTACTGAACCACCAGGAGAATTAATGTACATATATATGTCCTTCTCCGCATCCTCAGAATCTAAAAACAGCAGTTGGGCAACAATCAAGTTAGCCAGATTGCTATCAACCTGTTCTCCCAAAAAAATAATCCGCTCACGCAACAGCCGTGAATAGATATCAAAGGCACGTTCGCCTCGACCCGATTGTTCAATAACGATAGGAATCATTTAGCGTGTTTTTAGCTATTTTTCATTTATTCTATCGGTGACAAAGGCTTATTGTGTTGAAATTGCCAATTAACATTCAAAGAGACTGGGTAAAGAGAACAGATAGAATTTTTAGTGAAGAAATATATTTTACGTAAATATCAGTATTTATACGGTTTTTAATAATTGAGTAACTGGAGTAATAGAACCCACATTCCGCACCCTTAACTGTCACAATCGGTTATTACGGAATTTACTTCATGAGAAAGGAGTAAAAAATTACCTTTGGCTCAAAAAAAAATAGATTTTGGATAGGAAAATTTATTAGCTATCTTCTCAATAAGGAGCAATAAATATAAGAGTGGTTTGGTAGAGATTTTTAATAATATAATTTTATGTTGATGTTCTCAATACATCATTGTAACTTATGCTTATCTAAAAATAAAGTTAAAAACGCCATGAAAATTTCAGAACATTAATTTATTTGATTAATGAGCCAAATAGTTCAATTAAAATTGATAGTATTTTGATTTATTTTCTTCTTTGATGTTGGGAGTTTTTTCCGTAATTTCGATATTTGCTATCTGATGATATTTAAATTCTTTACTTTTTCTGATTAATTCTTTTCTAGCATCAGCAGCGCAAGCAAATTTTTCTTGTGCTATTTTTTTTAACTTAGTTTGAGTATTTATCAAAGCTTTTTCTATTTTCTTTGATAATTTCTTCAAGTCAGATTTTTTTCTATCTTGACTTTGTACAATTAACCATCTTTGTTCTATGTCTCCATAATTTATTTTCTTTTGTGCATATGAATATCCTGGTTTTTCACTTTTCACAAATTCTGATTCTGTTAAACTCACCACTAAGTTTTTTGCTGATTTTATCCTCAGTGGTACTCTAGTCAACCATTTGATATTCCTCATTAGCTGAATATTTGATTCTGTGTATAATGCGCTATCTGCTACTATTAAACTATCAACTTGTATTCTTTTTTGATATTCGACTGCAATTTCTCCAAACTTTTTAGAATCAACTTCATTTCCTGACACTGCTTTTATATATATTGGTATATCTCCATCTCCTGAACATATTAATTGTGTAATAAATTGTTTTAGATCTGGACGATGGTCACGCGAATAACCGTAAGTTAGTTTTATCGCTTGGGGTGATTGACTCTCTTCATTTTCTTTTTCTAATGAACCTGATTCTTTTTTATTTTTAAATATCACAGATGGTAAACTATTTTCATATTCTCCATCTACATGAAATGATGTTGAATCCAAGTGTGATGATGACAGTGATATTTGATATATTTCAACCGTATTTAAACTGACTGCTAAAAATACTGTATCTAGTCCTTTTATAAATAATTTATCTAATACTCTCCCCAGCTTATCATCATTCAGATATTCTGGTTTTACTCCTACACCAATTAAGTGTTCACAAGCGATTAATTCAAAGAATGTTGGGAACATATATAAAGGCTGTGACATCATGCTTAAGCCATTTAAAATCATCGCCTTTACTACCTGACCCGCACTGACTTTTTCTTCTGGTTCTGACCCTAGTAAATTATTAATTATTTCTACTATCCCAATTGAATCTACTATTCCTGCTACTATCCCCAAATGGTCAATCTTCTTCAATTCAATGTCTTTTACATTAAACATAACAACAGAAACTCCACGAAAGCATCTGTTTTGTATTTTCTCATTTTTGGAGTGAATCAGGACATCTTTTGAGGTTTTTCATCGTAATTGAGTACAAACCTTTCAATGATTTTGAACTACGTTTTCTATCAAAATAACCTTAGAACCAATAATTTTATACTTAGTCGTGAATATTTAACTGTACTTGTACCTTAATAAGAATAATTTCTATTTGGCTTCAAAAAATTCTCTCGGCAATTAGTTCTTATGTACTAAATACATCCCTTTCCTTGGGGTGTGACAGTTGTGGGTGCGGAATGTGGGATAGAATTATCTATTTCCGTAAATTTAAAAATAAATTTGTATTACCAGGACACTTTTTAGAAAAACAACCGTCTCAGTTATTAGGTACATATAAAGAGAGAGCTAGATCACATTCTTTAACAGATTTCTGGGATATTCTCAAATTATATTCACCGAATCCGATAAACCAATAACGCAAAGTGTATTTAGAATAACAAGTTCCTATGGAAGTCCCATCCATATAAATAAAGAGAGGGGTATTATGCTAGAAAAACTTATACAAGCAGCCTTTATTACATTTTTATTGCAACTTATCGCCGTATTGAGTAATACTACTCCAATACGTCCCAAGTCAGTCTCGCCTATTTCGGAAATGTCAGAGCCTATAATTAGTTCGACTTTTCATATTTCGGAGTAAAATGCAAGATATAGGAAACAGGGAACAGGCAAAAATTTGACCCTTTCCCTGATTACCCGTCTTTTATTTTTAATTCCTACTGGCTGTACTAGTCATAACTTTATTTTTGCTAGGTTGATTATTTCCACCTCTAATGCTGCGGAAATATAGCCCACCAATACTGATAAGAAATACCAAATATCCCACAGCTTGAACAATATAGATTTTGTCCCTATAACCAAATAATGATTTAAGAATGATACCAGGGAACTGTTCATCAGATAAGATTTTTTCGGTATTCCAAACTATTGGACCTAAGATGCAAGAGTGAATTCTGGTAAAGTGTTCATAATAGAAACAAAGATTTTCTGAAGAACGACTACTTACAGCCAGATTAGCTGTAGCTTCATCAAAATGTTGTAACCCGGAAACTACTAAGCCAGAAACAATTAATATTAATAAAACGCCCATGACTTGGAAAAATTGGCGGATATTAATTTTCACACCCCATTTAAATAATAGAACCCCAATAGCTGCGGCTGTTGCTAAACCACCCAGTGCGCCTAAACTTGGTAATAAACCTTGTTGAAAATTGGCTGCAACAAATAAAACAGTTTCAAATCCCTCGCGGACAATAGCGACTAAAATTAAACTAAAAACTCCCCAAGCAGCATTTGAGTTTTTGCCTAATGCGTCTGTGACTGCTCCCTCAACTTGTGCTTTCATAAATCTGGCTTGTTTTGTCATCCAGATAAGCATCCAACTGAGCATAACTATAGCTAAAACACTAAATATACCTTCTAATGTTGGCTCAACAACGGAGGTATATTGAGGATTAATAGATCCTAAGAATTTAATGATCCCCGTAAATAAAATACCGATTAAGCCACTAACTATAATACCAACAATAACACCAGCATAAACCCAAGGGTTCAATCGAGATTGTTTGGCTTTTTTTAATAATGCGAGGACAATACCCACAACTAGAGCGGCTTCTACACCTTCTCTGAGGGTAATTACAAAAGTAGGTAGAGCGGTACTAAAATTCATTTTATTAGTCAGTTGTTAGTTGTTAGTTGTTAGTTGTCAGTTGTTAGTTGTCAGTTGTCAGTGGTTTTCCTTCTTCTTTCTTTCTTCCTCCTGACTCCTGACTCCTGACTCCTGACTCCTGACTCCTGCTTTATTAGCTGAAATCGCGTAACATTTTTTTGAGTTCGAGATTGTGCATTTCTTCTTGACCTATCATGCCACGTGCAAATTCTTCTAAATAGATACTAGCATTAGTTACAGTTTCTAGGAGACTTTTGTACATATCTAAAGCTTTCTTTTCATGGGATAAACTTTCTTGCAAGATATCCTTAACGTTATGTTTGAAAGTTTCTTCCATTGGGGCAATTCTCAAAGTAGGATGTCCTTCTAAACCGGTGAGAATTTCTCCTACTTGTTGGGCATGAAGTAACGATTCTGTGGCTTGAGCTTTGAAGAATGCCACAATAGGTATACGATTTGGACCTGTCACCATCAAGGAATAATGGGTGTAGCGAACTACCCCTGCTAGTTCAAATTCCATAATGGCGTTGAGGATATCAATTGTCTTTTGGCTGTCGAGTTCTTGCATTAGTTGTTAAGTTGAGCAAAGTTACATAAGGAGAGTCTTTAGCTACCAATTATTAGTGAGCAGTTATACTTTTTTCAGGTTTTGAAACCCCAAACTTGTTTCACTTTTAGTTTTTAACTATTTTCTCTCTTACTCACCATTTTAAACGTCTTATTCTGGACTTCCAATGGTGTGAAAATACTAATTTTGTGCTTTAGTGCTAGTTTTTGTGCGCACTTTTTGAGTATTTTCCTCAATGGTTTTTACTAGCTTAGTAACATTTTCTGGAGTGTTGACTGCTTGTACTGGAGGGATAGCAGTAGGCCAAACTTTGACTAGTTCCACAAAAGCTGTATCTATGGCTTTGTGTGCTTCAGGATGTTCTTGCAACATTTGGCTAGAAATACCTTTATATAGTTCTTGGGAATAGACGACAAAGCCACGAGAATCTTGATATTCTATTGGTTCGGTTATTTTACCCTTTACCACTGCTGCACCATATTCTGAGTTAGCGGCATCTAGTAACCCGTTGATGACTTGAAGAACAAATTCGGGTTTGCTACGTTCTGCGGTTGGTAAAGCAGCGATCGCACTATCCACAGCTTGCACGGAAGTGGTAAAGTTAGTTTTAATTTTGGCATCCTTGGGATTAGATTTAACTAAATCGGTTAAGCTTACCAAATCACTTTTAAATTCTTTAACTTTGCGTTCTTCCAGTTGTTCTTCAACATCAATATAAATCTCCTCAACTGGGTGTCCAATATGGGGTTGAGCCTGTTTAGGTTGATTTTGATCTAATAATTCTTTGGCTACTAAAAGATGCCCTTTCATTAATCCCAATTTGGTCATGTAGTCAATATCTTTCGCTTCACCTGTGAGGACAACTTCCTCAACTGTCACCATGTCTTTTATTTGATCAAACTGGGGTTGAGTAATAACTTTTTTACTGACTAAATCTGCTGGGTTCGCGTAGGGACGGTTTGCTTGAATCTTATTTGATAAAGCCGGAATTCCTAATGTAGCTTCTAATTTATCTAACTGCGATAAAATTGCATTATTGATATTAATTTTAGCTTTACCACTATGACCGCTATGGGCGCTGGTTTCTGTTAACGTAGCTGTACTTGGTGTTGATTGAATATCTGCTTTTGGCGCGTCGCTGCTACAAGAACTCAAGGAAATCATGGCACAAGCAGCGATAGATAAGAATAAATAGCGGGGTTTGATCATTTTTGCTCCAGAATTGGGGATTGGTAAAAGTCTTTTCTGAATAACCAGTCAAAAACTAATAAAGATTACTAATAGATGTTTATAGATATTTATCATAAATGAAAGTATTTGTCAACTAGTTTTTATAAACTGAGCATAATTTACACATTTTTTTAAATTAAGGCTCTAAATTCAAAGCATTAAAGCTTATAATTCAAATCAGGTACTCATTCCCAGGTGGCCACCTGGGAACGAGAAACTAAAAACAAGAAAAACTAATTAGACTCCATTGCAAATGCTTGTATCAGAAGCTGCATGGGGTCTTTACTTTGCAGAACCTGAGTAATATTTGCCTTCAACTGGTAAAGTCCAGAAACAGTTGGTGGATTATTTGAACCTTGAGATAAAAAATTAGGAAAGCCTTTTAATGTTTGCCAAAAGCGACTATATAAAGGCTCTAATTCGCTGGTAACTTCAGATAAATTTGGTTGTCTAGTCATAGAATCATCCTCAAATATTTAATGACAAATTAATTACAAAGCATGGATTTTAGCAATACCAAGCCCAGTAACTAATCCACCCATAGGGTAAAACATCATGGCCATTAAAGCCACGCAGGTAGCAGTAAGAATGGGGCGGTTTTGTTTTTCTAAAATTGATTCACTATATTGCTATAAAATGCAGGTACAAGCTACCCCTAATGGCAAGGTAAATAAAACACTAAATTCGTGGTACTCCATGAGTAAATATTGAACTAAAGGGGAGTTTTCTTTAAGCCAAGCTCTTGCACCACCAAATTCGATTCCTGCCCGGTAACGCATATAGACTAAATTACCTGTAGCAATGCCTAAAAATGCGATCGCACTTGACCAAAATGTTAAGGTACGCATTTGGGGTAATATTTTGCTTGATCCTCGCAGTAAGGGAAAAGCTAAATGTCCTGTATACACAGCCACAACTGCTGCTAACAATGCTCCCACGCCGTGAATTGTGCCTATTGACCGCTGCCAAGGGCTAGGGTGTAAAAGGTTAAAAAATGGCAAAAATAGAAACATTCCTGCTGATAAAATGCTCAAACCATATACAGAAGTTTTAGCAATATCTAGCTGTTTAGGAAAAGCTTTTGAACCTGAATCAATACCCGAATCTAACACTATAGATGCTCCTGTGTTTGGGTTGTATAAATTACATTTTTATGGAATAATTTAGTGAAGGACGATTTCGTATTTTTTCCATTGATTACAAAGATACACATTTCAGCATGATTAGCCAAATTTGCTCGCAGTAAATAATCTCAGAAATATTGTACTTTATTGCAGAAGTTAATATTCACTTAAAACCGATTTATGGAAAATTCACTCCGCTCAATAATGCAGTATAAATTTGATAATGCAAGCATATTTTTCTATTTCTTAAAGTATACATATTTGTAGATAAAAAAGAAACATTAAACAAAATGAAGTTTTTATTTTTTCAAGCAATGGTGATAATTATAACTTATGTATTAAGGTGATGAAATTTTTGTAAAAACAATTATTTGTTCTTGAACATGATGATTCTATTAATTTAGGAAAAGAAGATGAATTAAAATCACATATGATTATGATTTTTTGACTAGTTTTTGGGAATCTTTTTCTGCGACTACTTCAAACTGTCCCATACACCCACTTTCCGCGATCGCATCTTGATGAGGATGAAACATATATTTACCTGGATAGCGAAACGCAAACTCTAAAATATGCCTTTCAGCGACACCCATTGTCAAAACATCCGTTTTTTCACTGGGTGTCATTGTCATACCGGAACGATAAACATCAAAGAAGTTAGCGTGCAGATGAAACGTCACAGCAGGATCAAATTCAATAATATTCAAAACATAGACCCGGATTAACTGATTTTGATAAATCTGAATGGGATGGTTCATATAATGATGCGGCACACCATTAAAAGCATAATATTCATTTTTGTTATCATCATTTACATCATAACCAGACATAATTAAAACAATTTCATCAGCCAGTGGACGGGGTTTAGGTGGATCAATAATAAACATTCCATATAATCCCTTCGCAATATGACGAGTAACTGGGGCGACATGACAATGATATAAATGAACACCATAGGGTTCGGCATCAAATTCATATATGGTCGCTCTACCATTACTTACAGGTCTTATTCCATCCATTTCAGCAGGATGAACTCCATGAAAATGTAAAGAATGGGAATGTCCAGCATTATTGAGAAAAAGTATTCTTATTCTTTCCCCTTCTTTAGCCCGGAGTGTCGGTCCTGGAATCCGCCCGTTTAAATCCCAAATATTATAGGAGACAGCACTATTAAGTTGAATGGTGGAAGTACTAGCAGTTAGCTGAAATTCGCGGACTGTGCGCCCATTTTCCTGCTTGATTGTCCCATAATCAAAATCTCGTAATACCTGCATAGGGTTAGTAGCACCATTAGATGCTGCCATTTCCATCGGTGGTACTCTGACACTGGGATGATTTTTGGTATTCAACATCTGCCAAATTGCCACTGCACTTAGGACTCCAGCGCCGGATAATCCTATTTGCAACAGTTGGCGACGACTCCAAATTTTATCTTTACTGAAAGTAAAGTTGTCAGACATGAGACTAATAGGGATATGGGTATGTAAGAAATTGCGAATAATTTGCAATTAGCTTTAGGTATAATATAAAAATTAGGAATTATTGTCAATAACTTGGAAAAATAATTTTCAGGACTATTCCTGATATATTGGTTTATTTACCGTTGGCTAAAGAATAAATGATGCTTGCAGCCTAGTAAATGGAATAAAGTGCTAGGATTTTGAGAATAGCTGCTGGTGTTAACAATATCTTTTTGTGACTAAGTAGCAAAATACACTGTAATTTGATAAATTAACCCAACTATTTATGGGAGTTGACAAATGACCACTTTTTCTCGGACTTTAGTATTACAAAAAACTGCGGGCATTACCCTTTCTAAGCCTGTACAGGTAAGTCTTTACATGATGTTATCTTCTTTGGTGATTTGGACTGTGTTTTTCTCTACCTATCCACCAGCGCATAACACAGCACACTCAGCGCGTCACCATGCTTTAGGCGTTGCTTGTCATTAAACTATCATAAAGTTTTAAACGTATTGGGCGATTAGAAATTACTTCTACACAAACAAAGTCCACCTGCGTGGACTAAGGAAAAATTAAGGGTTCATCCTGTGTAGCTGCGATTTATAATCGCCCAAATAAATAATAAATTAGACTCAAATTCATTCGCTAAATATAAAATATTCGTTTGCAGTTAAATTCTAATTTCCTATGAGAAAATATCGTCTGTTTGCTGTTATTATTGCTGCTTGTATTTGTTTATCAATTTTATATTCTTTGGTGGGAGTTTCTCAAACGTCCCAATCTCAAGTTTTACTTTCCACAAACCCACCTTTAGAAAAAATTCTCCCTTTTGAAGCTGGTACAGATAGAAAACAATCTCCGGTTGCTTTCACATTACAAGCTGTTGACGCTGGCGGAAAAGTATTAACAAATGCCTTAATTACATTACAGATTTCTACACCTCCCCGCAATCCTTTATTAACTACGGATTTTCCCATTGTTGAGGGAACAAAGTTATTAGAACTGGAGGCGGCTGCACCAAATGGTAAGTTAGAATTTGAGCAAATGTTACCAATTCGGGGTAATTATCAAATTCAAGTTAATGTTTCTCCTTTAGTTGCTAATGCTTTTGCTAGTTATCAGCAAACTTTGAATTTGAATGTGAGAGAAAATCCTGTTAAATATAAATTCTTTGCGGTGATTGTAGCGATTTTATTATCATTAGGATTGTTAGGCGGTTGGGTAATTGGTGGACAAGAGGAAATCAAAGAGGGGGAAATTGCCCCGCAGTCTGTCCGGTTGTTGTTAAGTGCATTAACTGTAGTGGCAATTGTGACGCTATTATTTATTAATATCACGGCGGAAGTTGCGGAGGCTCATGGTGATGCACATTCTCACAAAAATGAGAAGATTGCCCCATCAATTAGCCAATCTCAGGGCATGGAACTGAGGATTACAGGGGATAAACTGGCGACTGTGGGAACTTTGGCAAATTTAGCAGTAGAGGTCAAGGATAGCACTACAGGGGCAGCTATTAAGGATCTCGGATTGCGAGTGAGTGCGATCGCATTGGAAGATAATTTAACAGTCTTTGCTTATCAGGGATTTCCTAATTCAGAAGGGAAGTTAATATGGCAAGAACAATTTTTTGATGGCGCACCTCATAAGGTGGAAGTAGAAGCAGTTTCTTTACCTGAATCTCAACGTCAATTTCCAGCGGTAAAGGTAGCGAAATTTGTGGAAGTTGAGGGAATTGCACCACCCATTTATATCCGGTTGATTGGGTTATTTTACTTTACGGCTATTGTGGGTATGGGAATGGCAATTGGGTTGTTAATTCAGCATAGAAAAGAATTGCCAGTTAGGGGAAATTAAGTAGATATAAAAGAGTTGAATTAATAGTTAAATTTAACTATAGCGGTTATCTGTTGAGTGACATACAAGAACCCCACCCCCAACCCCCTCCCCGCAAGCGAGGAGGGGGCTTATGACTGTAAATCCTTAAATCCTGGATATTATCTCGACTTACTTCGATAACCACCTGATTTAGACAAGAGGTAGCATCTGGGAAACTACAATTTCTAAATCAGGAAAATCTAAAGGAGATATGTTTTGATGTTCTGTGATAATTTCTTGATTTTGATAACCTTCTGTTGTGGGATTTCTAAATACAATTAATTCGCGTTTCACTACATCTAATACCCAATAATCTTTAATTCCTGCTTGAGAATAAGCTTTAGCTTTTATTTCTGTATCTAGTTTTAAACTGCTATCTGCAACTTCGATAATTAAATAAATTTCTGTTGGCGTAGGATGATGATCTGCATAGTCTAGCGGATCTATTTTCACTACAGCAATATCTGGTTCTGGTTCAGACCTTTCATTTAATTTTACAGGGTCTTGAATAGCTATCCAAGCCTGATTTTCTAAACGCTTTTGTAATAATTTATTTGTTCTTCCCATTGCTGAACGGTGAGAAATTCCTTTAGCAACTATGCAAATTATTTTCCCTTCTAATAATTCTACTCGTTCACTTGGTTCAAATATTCCTGCTTCAGCCATTCTGTGGTATTCATCAACAGTCCACAGCCGCAATTGTAAGGGTGATTCTGTGGTTTGCATAGTTAATTAAGGTGAATATTTATTTTCTATTATATAATTATTTGTCTGAATCAGGATGTCCAGGATTTAAGGATTTACAGGATTTTTTATGAGATAATATAAATAAAGACACTGTGATTTTTGAAATTATTGGTTTAAGAAGAACTGTGTATGATACAATTACCAGTATCTTGCCTATACAGGTAAGTTACACAAAATTTAAAATACAATAATCCTATGAATATCAAATTTTTTCATGCAGATGGTTCATCTTATTTTTTTCTTGATCGGTTGCTTATAGTACCGTTTGGATATAATTATGTTGATAAAAAACCAAGTCCTGTTGAGTTCGGTGAATGCTCTTTAACAGGAGTATTTTTGAAAACTAATAACAATTGTGCTGTGATTGATCTTGATAATCAGTCTGGTCTGAGATTAATTGACCTACCAAATTTATTTCCTCAGAAAGTTGACCCGATAACAGAACCTAGATTTTTAAGTGATCGAGATCCAAAATATATTTCTGCTAAAAAATATTACGATTATTTGATTGATTTTTATATTGAACAAAATAATGTGGAAACGAATAAATCACTATATGAAAAAATTTTTTTAAAGTTTTATTTTGACCTTTGTTATAAAAATTTCAAAGATGAAAAAAATGATTTTTATAAAACAGGTATAGAACAGCTTGCACGTCAAGAATTGGTAAAATCCGGTTACGGTGGGGATAATTCTTATAATTATGAAGATTATAAGAATTATCAATTCCTTCTAGAACAAGAGATAATAGATACTGAGGAATTAACGCCTTATCCTTTTAATGATGGTAGAGTATTATTTCAGGTTTTTCTGCCTCTAAATAGCGTACGTTTAAGTGTTGCTGCTAAAGATTTGCAAACGAAGCTTAATAACTATACCCCTAATAACAACTATAGTTATTATAGTTTTAATGCAGTTGGATACACAAGTAAAGAAAATTTTATAGCCAAATGGGAAAAAGGAGATAATGGCACTAGAAGACAACAAAATAAAAATAAAGTTGGATTTTGTGAAATTGACTTCTTGTTCTGGGATGGTAAAGAGATGAGGCTTGTAGAGATACATGGTCACAATAAAGATATAAATGAATCTATCGCAAAGAGAGAAAATCTTACTGGACACGAAAATGTAATTTTAGAAAATATTAGCAACGACTCCGTTAAGGTAATGTCCAATCGTTTTATAGAGGAAAGTGGTTCAGATAATAAATTAAAAGAAGATATACTTAATTTTATGTCTCCACGAATGATGCGTTTTTGGGAAAACGAAGATACGTCGTCTTTATTTAAAGACCTTGCACCCATTGGTTTCTTTAACAACTATACTGCTCACTATACTGATGTTCTTCCAAAAGAGCATTTTATATGTATAGAAAAGCTACCTTGGAATCTTAAAACGAACGAAGGACAATATGTTATTTTGGATTAATAATTATTATCAGATTTAATTCTGGCAATAAAATCAGTCTGCTGTGCTTTGAGTATTGTTGTCCAGTCCACTTGTCAAAACTCACCTTTATCTGACAAGGACTATTTATTCTAGTATTCCCTATCAAGCAGCAAAAACAAATAATAGAGTTACAATAAAATGAGTACATCTGACTTTATCAGAGTAATTAAAAATTATGCTCAGTGGAATTAAACAAAAGGCTATTGTCGGTAAAGATGGCAAAATCGAACTATCTACGACTGAACTACCAGCAGGGACAGTTGTAGAAGTTATTATTCTAGTTGAATCACATATTGAAGAAGATGAAACTACCTATCTTCTTAAATCAGAAGCTAACAAAAAACATCTGCTCAAAGCGATAGAAAATGTAGGTAAAGGTAACTTAATTTATGTTGATTTAGATGAATATGAAAAAAGTTGCATTTGAACCAGAAGCTTTTGAACAATTGGGTGAGTGGGGAAAAGAAGATAAAAAAGTCTTTAAGAAAATTTTGGAATTAATTAAAGATATCCAAAGAGAACCATTTTCTGGGATAGGTAAACCAGAACCACTAAAATATGAATTCCAAGGTTACTGGTCAAGACGAATTACAAATGAACATAGATTAGTTTACAAGATAGAAGAAGATTTATTGATTATTCTGTCTTGCAAATATCATTATGATTTATAAAAAGCTATTAAAGATAGTCTTCATAAACACTCTCACGACTAACAGCATAATCTGACAAAATAGGCGCATTTGCACCCACCAAAGCTGCAAAATTATCAGCTAATTCATCTAAAGTCTTTTCCAATTCTTCCTGAGTTATCAAAAACTCCTCTAAACTTGCTTTACTTTTCCTTTGTGCTTCTTGAATAATTAACTGTTGTAAATATTCACTCGCTGAACTATAACCACCTTCAACAATTTCGTGATCAATAAAACTTTTCAGTGATTCAGGTACAGAAATATTAATATTGGTCATAGTTTTGAACTTAGGTTTCACTAGGTTGCTTGTATATTAACATAGATTATGTTAATAATTGAGATTTAATTAACTAACAGCAAAATCTGTATATTTTCGGACAGAAGGCAATTGAAAACCTAAAACAATATCTTCTTTCGGTACACCTAATTCAACTAATTCATTGGCAATTCCTACCTCTGTACCAACTAAATGATATAGAAAATAGCCAACTAGATGAACTAATGCAGGTTTACCGACGTGGTTTAGTGCGTAAAGCCAAAGCCTTAAAAGTGGCTGTTGAACGTGGTCTAATACCTGCAATTAATTAACAGTCATGGCTCGATTTTATATTCCTGTTGAAATAGAACGTCGTGTTCGGAAAGATGCTCAAAATCGTTGTGGCTATTGTTTGAGTCCTCAACGTTTGGAAATAGAACATATTATTCCTATAGCGAAAGGTGGTAGTAATGATGAATCAAATTTATGGTTAGCTTGTCCTATTTGTAATAGATACAAAAGTGATAAAATAACAAATATTGATTCAGAAAAAGGTGAAATAGTTAAATTATTTAACCCGCGTACTCAAATTTGGTCTGAGCATTTTTCCTGGACAAAATATGGATTATAAATTGTGGGTAAAACACCAACTGGGAGAGCTACTGTTAAAGCTTTGCATTTAAGTGATGATGCAGATGCTTTAGAAGTTCGCAGTTATTGGGTAATTGCTGGTTGGCATCCTCCAGAAAATTAATAAATTCATAATTATGAACGATTATGAATTTATGTCATAAAGATTTATAAATATTAACAATTCAAAAAATAAATATATAATTTGACGTATTTTTTATTGAAAAATTATCCTAAATAAAATCCCAAAATATCTACCAATAGGCTATTGTCAGAACAGATAAATTTTAGTTTGCTATTAATTTTGTTAGTCGTTATATTGCTTTTAGCACTGCAAAAAACCACATAAAAGAAATAGGAATTTTCATGCACATACCCGACGGATTTGTTTCTGTACCAGTAGCCGCAGCCACCAGTTTAGCCAGTACAGCCGCCTTATTTGTAGCTTTTGAGCGATCGCAAACAGCTTTTGGCATTCGTCGCGCTCCCCTACTAGGGTTAACCACCGCCTTTATATTTGCAGCCCAAATGATTAATTTTCCCGTAGCTGGAGGCACTAGCGGCCACTTATGCGGCGGTGCGTTGGCGGCGATTATTTTAGGTAGTCCTTGGGCGGGAATGTTATGTATAGCAACAGTTTTAATTATTCAAGCAGTGCTATTTGCTGATGGTGGTATTACTGCCTTGGGCGCAAATATTTTAAATTTGGGAGTAATTAGTGTTTGGGTAGCTTGGGGATTAACCCAAACCTTACAACGACTATTGGGCGGTGCTAAAGGGCGTTTACCCCTAGCAGCGGGCATAGCAGCGGGAGTGAGCGTAGTTGTCGCCGCCGTAGCTTGTGCCATTCAATTAGCCCTTTCCGGGACAGCGCCAGCCAACATAGTTTTACCTACCATGGCAGGTGTACATATTTTGATTGGTATTGGAGAAGGATTAATTACCGGGGGTGTATTAACCTATCTAGCCACAGCCCGTCCAGATTTGTTACCAGGTGAAGAACACAAAGTTAGAGGCTGGTTAGTTCCCGTTGTCAGTATTTTGCTGATTTCGGGTGTGTTGTCTCTATTTGCTTCTGCTTGGCCAGATGGTTTAGAAACAGTAGCAGAAACCCTGGGTTTTATCAACTTAGCTGAACAAGTCAGAGTGGTAGTACCAACACCCTTAGCTGACTATGAGATTAAAGGTTTAGGGCAAATCGGGACAAGTATTGCCGGCTTAGTCGGTTCTACAGCTTGCTTTGCTGTGGCTTTTGGAATTGCCAAAGTTATAAAACCGAAGAATGCTTAAAATTTCCTTGCCATTACGCTTGCAATTGTCCCTGATCATTGTGATTGGTGCAGCTTTTTTAAAACATCATACTTGGTCTAATTTACTAGTATATGGGGCGATCGCTCTGGTTTGGGTTTGGATATTAAAAGTACCCATTCGCAAATTAGGCGGATTACTGGGTACAGAATTAATTTTTCTATCATTGGTGGCTTTACCATTGGGATGGGAACGAGCTAGTTTTTTGCTTGTGCGTTCCTTAATTTGTTTAATCACCATGAATAGTTTTTTATTAACCTTACCCCCCCACAGTTTCGGTATTGCCCTCAAAAGCTTACCAGTACCAGCACCATTAAAGGAAAACCTGATTTTAGCTGGGCAATATTTAGAAATACTACTCTCAGAAGTCACCCGAATGCAGCGCAGCGCCCAATTACGCGGTTTAAATGGTGCAGCAGGATGGCTACGCTATGCCAGTGCTTCCATGATTGGGGCGTTGTATCTTCGCACCCTCGACAGAGCGGAAAGAGTTTATGCTGCTATGGTAGCCCGTGGATATAATGGACAATTACCGATAGATTCCCCCCTCAAATCGAAAGAACGTTTTATCTTGTTAATAGCTGGGGTGACAGCTACTTGTTTAACCCTAAGTTCCTACCTTACTGTTATTTGAGTGGTGAATCTTGACATCCTTAACTTCTAATCCCCAAATTTCCCTCTCTCAACCGCATACCAATGTCGTTGAAGTCCAAAATCTGGTATATGCCTATTCGCACCAGCAACCCGTATTACAAGAAATTTCCTTTAGTTTACAAACAGGCGATCGCGTCGCTTTAATGGGTGCTACAGGCTCAGGAAAAAGCACCTTATTAGAAAACCTCATCGGCTTAAAACAACCCCAAACTGGCAAAATCTGGATTAACGGCATCCCCATTTTGCCAAACACCTTGCCACAAATACGGCAACAAATTGGTTTTAGCTTTCAAGATGCTAATGACCAATTATTTATGCCCACAATCTTGGAAGATGTTACTTTCGGACCCCTTAACTATGGTGTCTCGCCCATAGCTGCAAAAGATAAAGCCCATCAACTATTAGCCGACTTTGGATTAGAGGCTTACGCCCATCGTTCTGCTCATGAACTTTCTGGAGGACAAAGACGTTTAGCCGCCTTAGCAGCAATTTTAGCCCTAGATCCAGCCATTCTCATCTTAGACGAACCCACCAACGGACTAGACCCAGCATGGCGACGACATTTAGCTCACGTATTATTAAAATTGCCCGTACAAGTGATGTTAATAGCTTCCCATGATCTCAATTGGCTAGGAAGAGTAACTCAACGGGCTTTAGTGCTATCTACGGGTAAAATCCAAATAGACAGCGACATTCAAACACTGTTGCAAGATGGCAAAACCTTAGATAAATTAGGATTGCCAGTAGATTGGTAAACTGCTCAACACAGAAATTCGTAATTGCGAATTGGTGAGCATTTGATCTACTATTTATGAGATTTTAATGCTCTTGGGACGTTAATGTTGTTTTCCCGTTATACAGTTATTGCTCCTGTTAGCCTGAGCATTGCATTGTTAATTACTAGTTGCAGCGAGACTAAAACCTCCCAATGTCAGCGATTAGTTACAGTTATCAATCAAGGTACATCACTGATTGATACAAAAAAAGGTCAGCAAGTATCAACAAGCTTGCAATTATCCAAAGACTTAAAAAATGTCACCAAATCCATTCAGGAATTAAATTTAAAAGATCCCAAATTGCAAGAATTTGAAACCAAATTTATCAAAATCTTTGATCATCTTAGTGAAGCCATAGCCAAAGCTTCTCAAGCACTTGGGGAAACTAAAAAAGCCGAGGCATCATCAGATGGTAGAGCAAAAATTGAAAAAGCCAGAAAAGAAATTGATTCCGCACTGACAACAGCCGCCAAAACTGCCGGTAAAGAATCAGATACTCTAGGCGTTCAATTAAATAAATATTGTAGCCAAGCAGAATCAATTAAAAATTAAGGAGTCAGTAGGGGCGCAGGGTCTGCGCCCAAAATGTATGAACTGCGCCCGGAAGTCGGGATACTTGTAACCGAATTAACTTAACTTTTCTTGCTGACTGATAATTGATTGCCACAATTATCACAATGTCCACAACGCCAATTAGCAGTCTGTGTTGCAAAGCCAAAGGCATTTAATAAAAACTGCCAACGACACATTTTAGTAGTGAGATATTCACTCATTTGTTTAACCGCTTCTAATTGTGTTTCTGGTGGTTTTCCTGACTGCAAAGACATAGAATAATGAAAAGGATCAAGCCATTCCAATTGTCCATTACTATGCAGAAGAGAAAGTGCTACAGCCCCATTGGGAAATTCTTTAATTACAGTATTTATTTCTCCTTTTGTTGGTAATTGTTTCGCTAATTGTTGAGCTTTTTGTTGTTGCAATTTCATTTGTGCTGCAAAAAACTTCTGTCTTTGCTTATCCTCAGCATCTAAAAATCCCGTCGGTTCACTTACCAAAGTTAAAACATCAGCAGGTTTTCCATCTCTTCCCGCCCTTCCTATTTCTTGCACATATTCAGACAATAAATGTGGCGCATGAAAATGGACAACCCAGCGGACATCAGATTTATTTATCCCCATGCCAAAAGCACAGGTACACACCACAAAAGGGATTTTTCCACTTAACCAACTAGCTTCAATATCTCGGCGTTCTCCTGGACTCAATCCCGCGTGATAACTAGCAGTTTGATAACCAATTTCTGTTAACCATTTGGCTAAATCTTCACTATCTCTTCGAGTGCGTACATAAATTAACCCAACTTGCTTTGGTCGGTTTTGAATAAACTTTAATAATTGTTGTTTTCTCCCTCTAGGAGTCCAAGCAATTCGGACAAGAGGATTTAAATTTTCTCGATAGGGATTAATCCGAAAAATATCCGGTTTGTCTAATTTTAAAACTGTAGAAATAATCTTTTGACCTAAAGGATCAGCCGTTGCCGTAAAGGCTGCTATACTAATTTTTGTTCCTGGTGGTTTTGATTTTAGCAAAGCTTCACGCACAGCCCCTAAACGCCGATAAGCCGGACGAAAAGTATCACCCCACTGCACTAAACAATGGGCTTCATCCAGAATTAAACCATTAATTTTAAGTTGAGGATTACACAACTTTTGCCATACTGCTGGACTGAGTAATGTTTCTGGTGATAAATACAATAATCTTAATTGCTGTTTTTCCAAAGCTTTCAAGGTTGCATTGCGTTGAGATACAGTTAATTCACTATGTAAAAGTGCTGCTTTTTGTGATAGTTGCCGTAATTCCTCAACTTGGTTTTCCATTAGTGCCACCAAAGGAGAAACTATTAAAGTCAATCCTGTTTTTAGGAGGGCGGGAAGTTGAAAACAAATTGACTTTCCCCCACCAGTGGGCATAATAATTAGAGCATCTTTTTGTGATATTAAACAGTTAACAATTTCTTTTTGAGGAGGACGAAAATCGTCATATCCCCAAATTGCCTTTAATGCTGCGCGAACATCTTGCCAAGATTGTGTTACTGGGAGATTCATTTTTTTACCACAAAAGCACAAAGAACGATAAAGGGAAAAGAAAATAAAGGAAATATTTATCTTGACTTTTCCTAATTACCAATTACCAATTTTACCAATTACCAATTATCAATTAGTTCTTGATCATTCCATTCCAAAGTATCACCAATGTTTTCCCCATTATGGTAGGCGGCTAGTAATACTTCACAGGTTTTACCATAGGATATCGCACCAGTGGCATCAAGAGCGATCGCCCCAAAATCCCGATTATTCCTCTTAGCTTCCGTAAATGATCGCTGCATAGCCTCCTGTAGTGACATTCCATCAGTCACACGCACCACAACCTTAGCAGCTAAACACTCATCAATAATATCTTCCCCAATCCCCGTACAACTAACCGCCGCCTGACTAGTCGCATAATTACCCGCTGGCATCGCCGAATCACTGACTCGCCCAATCCGTTCAAAGCCTTTACCCCCAGTGGAAGTACCAGCCGCTAATTTACCATAGCCATCTAAAGCCACAACACCAATAGTCCCCCTACCAGAACTTTCTGCCATTTCTGGTTCTGCGACTACCCCAGCCATCGTTCTTTTAAAATTATCCTGGCGTTCTAGAGTCCACTCTTTCAAGCGCAAATCAGTTAAACCATTATAACTAGGAATTTGCAACTCCCGCGCTAACTCAGCCGCACCATAATCGGATAAAACCCGATCATCAGCATCTTGTAAAAACAGTGCCATTTCAATCGGATTCTTTACTCGTGACACATTAATTACACCACTAAACCGCCCCGTTGTACCATCCATAATGGAAGCACTCATGCGGATTTGTCCATCAGATTGGAGGACAGAACCAGTACCAGCATTAAAGCGCGGTTCATCTTCCAACATCTGACAACCCCGAACTACAGCCTCAGTCGCACTTGCACCCGTTAGCAAAAGAGCATAAACTTCCGCAACAATCTGAGACAGAGAGTTGCGGACTGCTATTAATCCCCCCTTACCTTGGAGAGAACTACCAGCACCACCATGAATAATTAATTTAGGTTGCATTTGTAAAATCATTTATTTTCTTCGTAGGGGCGCAGGGCCTGCGCCCATATATTTATTGGTTGGTCTAGCTATCATTTTTAGCCTGAGAACGACGACGACGGCAACGTTCTGAACAATATTTCACTTCATCCCAACAATCTTGCCATTTTTTCCGCCAAGTAAAGGGACGTTGACATACTACACAGATTTTTTCCGGTAAATCAGATTTAGAACAAGTAGGACGCATAACGTAACAATAAACACGAAAAACATCATCTATCAAAAAATATATCTAAAGACGGATGACAAG
>NZ_AP018316.1:2560127-2566843 GCF_002368115.1 Dolichospermum compactum NIES-806
AGTGTGACACTTGCGTAAGTCCTATCCTTGTACTGTCTACAATTAACCAAGCAAAATTAATTACATAGGTTTTCCCAAATTCTCCGATAATTTGCGGAAAACAGATATGATTGAGGCTTTCCAATCTGTATGGTTTCTGGACTACTTTAACAGGCTGATTATGAAAACACTACAAGAGCTTATTAATGAAGCTAAAAAACGATTGCTCAAAATGCACTTTGAAAGTGGTGTTGGGCATATTGGCGGTAACTTGTCCTCTCTGGACTTAATGATGTGTTTGTATCATCAAGTTTTAGGAGAAGAGGATGCTTTTGTCCTCTCCAAAGGTCATGCCGCCGGCTCACTATACACCACCTTGTGGTCTTTGGGATACTTGAATGATGAAGATCTACAAACATTTCATCAAAATGGGACAAAACTCGCTGGACATCCTCCTGCAAAAGGGATTCCCAAGATTTTATTTGCCACCGGAAGTTTAGGTCATGGACTTTCCTTATCCAATGGATTGGCTTTAGGTAAAAGGCTCAAAAGTGAGGCTGGAAGGGTATTCTGTCTATTATCCGATGGAGAATGGAATGAGGGATCTAATTGGGAGGCTTTGATTTTTGCTGTGCATCAGAAGCTCAACCAATTAACCCTAATCATTGATTGTAATGGGCTGCAAGGCTTTGGAACTACCCAGGAAGTGGCTGATTTAGAACCACTAACTGATAAATTTTCGGCTTTTGGGTGTGCTGTCACTGAGATTAATGGACATGATCCTCATAGGATTGTAGAGGCACTTTCATTAATCACCATCAAGCCTCACGTGATTATTGCTCGAACAAAAAAAGGTCATGGGGTTTCCTTTATGGAAAATAAAATGGAGTGGCACTATCTACCAATGACATCAGAGCATTACCAACAAGCGTTAGAAGAGGTAAGGACGTGAGAAATATCCTATGTAACACCCTCGTTAAATGTTCAGATAACCCCAAATTTGTCTTTCTCACAGGTGACTTGGGATACCAAGCCTTAGAGCCATTGCGGGAGAGTTTAGGTGAACGTTTTATCAATGCTGGCGTAGCAGAACAGAATATGGTGTCTGTGGCTGCTGGTCTAGCAAAAACTGGGTTACAGCCTTGGGTGTATAGTATTGCTCCCTTTGTTTATGCCCGTCCCTTTGAACAAATTCGCAATGATGTCTGTTTGCACGATCTTCCCGTACGACTGGTTGGTAATGGTGGCGGTTATGCCTATGGGGTGATGGGAGCTACCCATCATGCGTTGGAAGACTATGGAACGATGCTATCTTTGATGAATATGCACGTTTTTGTGCCAGCCTTTGATGCGGATGTTTTAGAGATTATCAATCAACTGCATAGCTTCGAGCATCCAGCCTATCTGCGTCTTGGTCGCTGTGAAAAACCAAAAGATTTTGATCTCCCCCCCTACTCACCGTGGCGACGATTGCTACAGGGGGAAGGTGCGACAATGTTAATTGTCGGTCCTTTGGCAGGGGGAATTATGGAGGCAGTGCAGCATCTCAGTGATGCCCACCGTCCTAATTTATGGATTTTAACCGAATTGCCCATTGAATCTGCTAAGATTCCTCAAGATTTTCTAGATGATTTGGGAAAATCTGGTCATTTGTTTATTGTTGAGGAGCATATAGCTCACGGGGGAGTAGGACAAATCATTGCTCGTTGTCTCTTAGAAATGGGTCATGTTCCCACTAAATTTACCCACCGTCACGCTTTAGGATATGTTTCTGGTTTATATGGCTCTCAGACTTTTCATCGTCAAGAGTGTGGCTTAGATCCTGCAAGCATTATTAAGAAGTTAAAGGAATAATATTCATGTCAAATAATGTAATGAGAAAAAAACAATTAACAACAATTTTGCCAGATATATTGGTTATTATCTGTTGTATTACAAGTATCGGATTTACTATAATTGAATCCACACTCAATACTGACGCTCATCATTGGGGGCTAATGTATGCTAATGCAGCAGATTTAAATAGGGGATTAATTCCGTACAAAGAAATATTTATCCAATATGGTTTTTTGACCACTTTTATACAAAGTTTGTCCTTAAATATTTTCGGTAATACAGTAGTATCAGTTGGAATCATAACTGGTATATTCTATGCAGCCAATATTTATCTTTCTTATTGTCTATGGCGCAAAATCCTTAATAGATGGTCATCTGCCTTATCATCAGTAGTAATGTTTTTAGTTCATGGCTATATCATTTATCCATGGGCAAATTATTTTTCTTACACATTTCTGTTAATATCCCTATTATTTTTAACGGCATCACCTCAGAGAAGAAATCGGTATTTATTATCAGGATTTTTCTTGGCTCTTAGTTTTTTGGCAAGACAGACATTCTTTATATTAGCTCCTATCTATCTGTATTTCTTGCTAATATATATTTCTTCAGAGCAAGATAAGCGGAAAATACACCTGAAAAATATTGCGATGTTCCATGTTGGTATGCTTGGCGTTATTGGAGCTTTTTTAATTTATGTAATCAGAGAATCTGCTTTTGGAGATTGGATAAATCAGAGTTTCGTAATTGGGAAATTTTACAGAGGCTTTTTACATCCAAGAAATATATTGAATTTTTTAAAACTAATAATTTTTCCTTTTGCTGGAGATGGAAGATTATTGTTGTACTCACTTGTCTTTTTTAACGCTCTTATAATTTTTATTATTTTTATTAGAACAAGCCTTTTAAGGAAAATCAAAGGACTTCAGGAACAAGTTCAGGAAAGGGATAATCTTTTATTTTTGTTTAGCTCTGTTATTCTTTTTGGATATCTTCAGTCTCTACACATTTATGAAGTGTTTAGACTACAAAGTTCATCTTCATTGGGTTTTGGTTTATTAATTTTCTCTCTATGCAAACTTTCAAATAGATTTGAGAAATGGGAAAGATTAGTTTTGAGCGTCCCTTTTATTTGCCTATTTTTTTATTTAATGCAAACATTAGTGTTCCACGGAACTTCTTCTGTATATTTTCCATGGAAATTGAATCGGCATTTATTAGTCAGTCATCAACTTAAACAACCAGAAAATATCGAAATGTTACAAAATAAACTTTATGATGAAAAGACTAGGATTTACTATCAAACTCTTGCAAAAACAATGAGCAGTTATGACTGTAAGCTTGACTACTTAGTAAATTTTACTAAGAACAGCTACGTTCCCCTACTCTCAAAATCTTTTAAAAGAGTGCAGAGATCGCCATTCTATAATGAATCAATGTCTAAGATAATCTTTCAAGATGAACAAGAGAAAATTACTCACTTGTTTATTCAGAAAAAAGCACTTTTAATCGCCGCGGATATTAAGCAAATTCCCGAAAACTATCAGGTTATTTTAGAAGTCGAAAAACCTGAAATACCATTTATTCAGGACAAAATAACATACATTGCAGTTCCCAAGGTAATTTCTTCCAGTTGTCAAGTTAAGAATTAAGGTAATATTATGACTTTAGAACAAAAAATCAGACGACTACAGGGACCAATTTTAGTTTTGGGCGCTAGTGGCTTTGTGGGTGCTAATTTACTTAGGCAATTACTCAATTATCGGGATGATGTTTTTGGCACGACATCCCGGTTTCCTGCTTGGCGATTAGAAGGATTAAATGACGAGAATATCTTTGCTGTTGATTTGCTGGTTGATTCCAACATAGATTTTTTACTGGAAAAAACCCAGCCGAAAACAATATTTAATTGCGTGGCTTTTGGTGCTTATTCTTTTGAAAAAGATAGTCAACTTATCTATCAAACTAATTTGAATTTAACAGCCAAACTTCTAGAAAGAATTGCTACCTGCCAAATTTCTTGTTATGTTCATGCTGGCAGTTCTTCAGAATATGGAGATAATTGTTCAGGCCCTCATGAAACTGAGCTACCTGCTCCTAATAGTGATTATGCTGTTTCTAAAATTGCCTGTGCTAATCTCCTCTACTTCTATGGCAAAAAAAAGCAACTGCCTTGCGCTAATTTAAGATTGTATTCTGTTTATGGTCCTTTAGAAGATTCTTCCCGCCTCATTCCCAATCTAATTCGCCACGGAGTTGAGGAAAAATATCCCAATTTTGTCAGTCCTGATATTTCTAGGGATTTTGTTTATGTTGATGATGTTAGTGAGGCTTTTATTGATACAGCATTAAATCTCAAAGAAGAAGATTATGGCGAATCATTTAATATTGGTAGTGGACAAAAAACTACAATTGGTGATGTAGCCAAGGTTGCTAGTGAAATATTTAATATCAACACTGAACCTGTCTATAATTCCATGGAAAATCGCCATTGGGATATTAGCGACTGGTATGCAAATGCAACAAAGGCTCAAGAAAAGTTACAATGGAAAGCCAAGACAAATTTTCGAGAAGGGTTAATAAAAACAACCGCATGGTATCGAGAACTAGAGGATAAAGAAAGATATCATCAGAGTTCTAAAAAGTTTGGTTTAGATACCAAGTACAGCGTAACAGCAATTATTGCTTGTTACAAAGATAATCAAGCAATTCCTATTATGTACAAACGTCTTCGGGAGACCTTTCTCAGACTAAATATTGAGTATGAAATTATCTTTGTTAATGATTGTAGTCCCGATAATAGTGAACAAGTAATTCAAGAAATTTCACGAACTGATAAACGGGTGATTGGTATTTCTCATGCGCGAAACTTCGGTTCTCAATCTGCTTTCAAAAGTGGCATGGAAATAGCGACTAAAAATGCCTGTGTTTTACTTGATGGGGATCTACAAGATCCACCGGAATTAATTGAAACATTTGTCGAAAAGTGGCGAGAAGGATATGACGTAGTTTATGGTCGTCGCAAAAAACGCCAAGCTCCCTTGTTTATGCAGATTGCCTATAAGGCTTTTTATCGTATTTTTGATCATTTTTCCTATCTCTCCATTCCCCATGATGCGGGAGACTTTTCTTTAATGGATAAGAAGGTTGTCCAAGCGATTTTACAGTTTCCTGAACGAGACTTATTTCTCCGGGGAGTTAGAGCATTTGTGGGCTTTAAACAGATTGGTATAAACTATGTTAGACCAGAACGAATGTTTGGCGTAACAACTAACAATTTAGCTAAGAATATCGGCTGGGCTAAAAAAGGGATTTTATCTTTTAGTTACACTCCTTTAACTATGATCAGTTTTATGGGTACAGTATTACTGTTATTGACCCTGTTATTAGCAACCGTACAAATTATTATCCGAATTCTTGTTCCAGATTCAGTGCCAGAAGGGGTAACTACAGTATTACTTACTATTTTATTTTTTGGTTCACTGAATTTATTTAGCATCAGTATTGTCGCTGAATATATTGCCAAAATATTTGAAGAGGTTAAACAGAGACCACATTTTATTCGTCGGACAATTACTAAGAATGGAGAAATTAGAGATGCTTACAATGTCGTTAAAAATTAACGTTTAATATTACAAGGAATTAAAAATGATTCAAGAAGGATTTAAGCCACTTAGCAACACTCCCCCTGATACTCTACTCAATAAGTTAAAATTTTGGGCAAGGTTAGTTCTAGATTTTCAAACGAATACTGTGTATAGACATCTGCAAGAATTTCTCCCTAAAATGCAGGGAAAAGTCCTAGATATCGGCTGTGGGCAAAGTCCTTATAAGCATCTTCTTAATAGTCAAAAAACTCAATATTATGGACTTGATATTGAAGAAGCAAATCAGAAATTTAACTATGAAAATTCTGAGATTATTCACTTTGATGGATATAATATTCCTTTGAGTTCTGATTCAATTGATGGTTTTATTTGTACCGAAGTTCTTGAACATATCCAAGAACCGGAAAAGTTTATTACCGAAATTTATCGAGTTTTAAAACGGGGGGGGGTAGGAATACTTACTGTTCCTTGGTCAGCAAGATATCACTATATTCCTTATGATTATTACAGATATACTCCATCAACACTGAACCAGTTTTTTCAAGATTTTTCATCAATTAAAATTGCCCCTAGAGGTACAGATATTACCGTGATTGTTTCAAAGATTATTGTTGCCTATTTTCGAGGGTTGCAATCACCTAAAAAATTTATATCGTGGCTTTTAAAGGTTATAGTAGCCTTAATTGTTTTTCCTTTTTTTGTTTTATGTATTTTTGTTGGGCATCTTTCATTATTTTTTGGATTAGGCTCTAAAGATGATCCTCTCGGTTATACAATTTGGCTTAAAAAGTAATTTTGTGTATAACATAAAGTATTACAGCAAATTGTCATCAAACCCGGAACAAGAACCCCACCCCCAACCCCCTCCCCGCAAGCGATGAGGGGGCTAAGATGTACCTTATAAGCTGTTGTGCATTTAGTTTGTATAATTCTAGCGGGCAAGATGCCGCACCACAAAGTTCAGGTAAATTATGGTTATCAAATTTAGCTGCGTAACAGCTTATGATTGGAAATCGCTGTAATAATCGGATTTTTTTTTAAAGATGAAATGTTAATTTCAAGTCTGAAATTTCTGAAAAGAAGAAAATAAAAATGAAAATGGTTAATCGTTCCTGTCCAGTTTGCGGTTCAAAGGATCAGTCTAAAGTCTTTGCTGAGGCTGACTTTGATCTTAATCAATTAGACAGTTTTGCCTTTGCTTCTCGTAAACTGCCTGAATATATGCACTACAGACTGATATCTTGTCCAACTTGTGATGTACTGTATGCCAGTCCAATTCCTGAATTAAGTGAA
>NZ_AP018316.1:2567024-2638449 GCF_002368115.1 Dolichospermum compactum NIES-806
ATCATGAAGCTGCTTTTGATAGTTCAGAAGAAGCCCATTATGCGAGTCGTACTTATGCCAGTTTTTTACCCGAAATTATGCAACATATTCCTAATTTAGATGGTGCGATTGATATTGGCACAGGGGATGGAGCATTTTTAGAGGAATTGCTGCGTACAGGGTTTACTTCTGTTATTGGAGTAGAACCTTCCCAAGCACCTATTCTAGCTGCTAAGGAGGAAATACAACCATTAATTAAGCATGGTCTTTTCAGAGTTGAGGATTTTCAAGCGGGAACTTTTAGTCTTATTACTTGTTTTCAAACTCTAGAACATTTGTATGACCCTAAACAAATGTGTCAAGATGCTTATACTCTTGTCAAAAAAGGTGGGGCTGTTTTTTTCATTTGTCATAATCATCGCGCTCTCTCAGCTAAAATTTTGAGAATGAGATCTCCCATTTTTGATATTGAACATTTACAATTGTTCTCGGAAAAAAGTGCTAGATATCTTTTAAAAACGAATGGTTTTACAACGATAACAACTAAAGTTATCTTTAATCGTTATCCTTTACATTACTGGGTAAAATTATTCCCACTTCCTTTAAAACTCAAGCGCTTCTGTCTTTCTTTTCTGAAGAAGACAAAAATCGGCTACTTACCCGTTTCTATTCCCGCTGGTAATCTTGCAGTAATCGGTTATAAAAAGTGAAATTAAACTGGAAAATTTAGACTTAAAAAAATCTTCTCAGTTGGGATTTTTGCAAATTATCAGTTTTATAAATTACATCTACGAAATCAGAATTGAAAGAAGCAAAACATTTTTTAAAATTCTCAGATTCACGTAAAGCTATAATATGAATATAATTCTACGTTAACTGACTCGTAACATAAATTGGATCTTTATAAATCATTAGTTGGTCATTTCCTATTTACTCTGGTGAAAACCGAACCGGAGTGGTTGCACAAACAAACCATCGGTAGTCTAAATTGGCTGTCGAAAGCCAGTTATTATCCTTATACCAATTGGTTAAACAGCCTCCTTCAGCAGTATCTGTGTCTAAATGATCCACGATTGGAACAAACCATACTGGGAATGAAATTTCCCAATCCTTTGGGGTTAGCCGCTGGATTTGATAAAGATGGTATTGCTGCTAATATTTGGCATAATTTTGGTTTTGGTTTTGCTGAATTGGGTACTGTTACTTATCACCCCCAACCGGGAAATCCGCCCCCTCGGTTGTTTCGTTTACCTTTAGATCAAGCAGCACTTAACCGGATGGGTTTTAATAATTCTGGTGCAGTCGCTATGGCTGCAAGATTAACAGAGGCAAAACAACATTTAATTCACCCAGTCCCGATACCGATAGGAATAAACTTAGGTAAATCTAAGATAACATCCTTGGAACTAGCAGCGCAGGATTATCTAGAGAGTTTTCGATTACTTAAGGATTTGGGTGATTATTTTGTAGTTAATGTTTCCTCTCCCAATACACCGGGATTGCGATCGCTCCAGGATGCTGCCATGCTCAATCAAATATTGGACGGAATACAACAGGAAAACACCGCGAAAAAACCCATATTTGTGAAAATAGCCCCCGATTTAGAGTGGGAGGCCATATCTGACATTATTGCTCTGGTAAAAACTTACCAAATCGCTGGTTTAATCGCCACCAACACCACTATTAGCCGGGAAGGACTCAAAACCCAAATCATTGAAAAAACTGGCAAATCTCCCCAAGAAGAAGCGGGAGGAATTAGTGGAAAACCAGTGCGCGATCGCTCCACAGAAGTCATTCGCTTTATTTACCAACAAACCCAGGGACAAATGCCCATCATTGGCGTAGGTGGCATATTTACCGCCCAGGATGCTTGGGAAAAAATCACAGCCGGTGCTTGTCTAGTCCAAACTTATACAGGCTGGATATATGAAGGACCAATAATGGTACGCCGCATCCTCGCCGGTTTATTAACCAAATTAGAAGAAAACGGCTTAACATCCATCAGTCAAGCGATAGGGATGGGTAATAGGTAATACGATTTTAGAGGATGTTTTAAAAGTGGTATCCCATAATTTTCATCACATTGTTACCCCCCTTAGTCCCCCCGATGCTTTGGGGGAAAACCGGAAAAATTAGTTCCCTCCCCAAAGCATCGGGGAGGTTTAGGGAGGGGTAATTTGAGGAATAATGGTGATTCGATAACTTGTGTGTACACCGTAGCCTTTATAAGGCGATGGTTGAAAAGTTTTTAATAAACAAACCCCTCTCCAAACCTCTCCCCGCTTCGGGGAGAGGCTTTGAAACCCCCCTTCCCAGCCTTCGGCACGCTGCGCTAACGTAGGGAAGGGGGGCAGGGGGTTAGGTTTTTGGAGATTATCGGTTTCATCTAATACTTTTCAAACAACCTCTAAGGGGAGAGTTAGGGAGGGGTAAAACATTTGATCCAGCAACCATGACTTTTCAAACACCCCCCAAGCTAAAAACAACTCTTTTTCCTGTTGCCTATTCCTGAATTGGGAAAAACTCCTTAGACCTACGAGAATAGGACCAAGCAATACCATCAGGATCACGGCTACGACACCACTCAGCAAAATCTGGGTCATTGCGTCGTTTGTACACCGTACTGGAATAGACATTTAGCCGTTTGGCTAATTCAGATTGGATCAAAGAACCAAAAACTAACTGTTCTTCTAGAGGTTTTCTCACTTCCTCATGGGTAGGAACAGGTAAAGATTCAGATTCAGATTCCAATTTAGATTCAGATTGCGTTTCCTCCTCCTGGGGAATGGGTGGAGGTGGAGCCAAAAACGAACGGACAATCTTAGTAACTGGTTGAGCGGGAAGTTTTTCTACTAATTCACTACTATCAAGAATATCGCCGAGAATACTGGCATTAATAAAGTAGTACGATTGATACTCCTCATTTTCTGAATCTAGTACACTAGCACCAAATTCCCTAGCTTTGCCATCTAAATAGCTTTTTGCCGCCTCTCCAGAAAAATTACCCTTGATTGCCAAGTCCATGGGCGTAATTTTCCCCTGATTTTCCTGAATTAACTCATAAAAAAGCGGATTAACTTGATTGCACCACTTTTCCCATCTAGATTGCTGCCAAAGATTGAAAACCATTAACAGACCTAAGATTACCAGTAAAACTTTCCAGGTATTGACTAGGAAAACAATCAAAAACGATATCGGCAAAATTAGAACGAGAAAACTTTTGCCTGAGTTTTCTATGATTTTTTCATTCATGCTGATTTTTGCCAAATTAATTTTTAGAAAATAATATTTCTATCTTGGCAAAAATTTGGACATTTGTTTGTATCTTTTGGCAAAATTGTCGCCAATTATTCGGCAAAAGCTACTGATGCCATAAAAAGTACCTAACTATATCAGTATGTATTTCAAGCCTTTGAAAAATTGGTGTGTAGTCAGATTAGGTTCACAAAGATTAAAATTAAGCAGTGATATGGAGGTATGCACTGGCATGAGATCCTAATTTTCATCCCAGAGGCTTACACCGAAAAGATTTGACTCCTGATTGCTGACCGCCCAAAGCTATTATAATAATCAATCAATAATCATTAAAATATGAAGATACCTGGATTTACCAGTAACAGAGATAAAAAATCAACTTCAACTAGACGAAAATCCTATTTTTTGATTCCCCCATTAGCACTTTGGCATCCTTGGTGGCATCAAATTGTGGATTGGATGGTAATATTTTTAACTGTAATGTTATGCTTACTAATGTTGCCAACTCGTCTTCCTGGGATGGAATTATTAGGCATTGGCCCTAACTGGCTACTGATTTGGGTCGTGGCTTGGAGTGTTAATCGCCCAGTATTTTCTGGGCTGCTGTCAGGAATCATTTTGGGACTACTGCGAGATGCAATGACATCACCAGATCCCACTCATGCCTTGTGTTTGGGAATTGTGGGAATGTTAACCGCCCTGATGCAAAAACAGCGGTTTATTCAAGAAGACTTTATTTCTATTGCTTTAATTGTATTTGTGATGGCTGTGGTGGCAGACACTATTTTTGCTTTCCAGTTATCTTGGGAAGGAAATCGTCATGTAGCCAGTATTTGGACATATTACCAGCGTGCAACCTTAGCTTCGGCAATTCTTAGTAGTTTGTGGGCGCCTGTGGTTTATTATCCTCTTAATCGCTGGTGGCAGCAAATGAAATTAATTCGTAATTCGTAAGTCAAATGGATAATTTTCCAGGAGTCTCTCCAGCATCTACATCCTTAACTGAAAACCATCCTGTAGTCCCAGAATTAGTAAGTAATGACTTTGATTCGCGGATGATGCTACGGTGCGTGGAATTAGCTCGTCTGGCGTTGGGATACACTTCACCAAATCCCCTAGTGGGGGCGGTGGTTGTCCAGAATGGGGAGATTGTGGGAGAAGGTTTTCATCCCCGTGCCGGTGAACCTCACGCTGAGGTTTTTGCTCTCAGAGCAGCGGGAGAACGGGCGCACTCAAGCACTGTTTATGTGAGTCTTGAGCCTTGTAATCACTATGGACGGACTCCTCCCTGTTCGGAAGGATTAATCAATGCTGGTGTGTCTAAGGTGGTGGTAGGGATGGTTGATCCTAATCCCTTGGTAGCAGGTGGTGGGATTGCGCGGCTAAGGGCTGCGGGGATCGAAGTTGTAGTTGGAGTAGAGGAAGCGGCTTGTCGGCGTTTAAATGAAGGGTTTATTCATCGCATTCTCTATCAACGACCTTTAGGTATTTTGAAATATGCTATGACTTTAGATGGTAAAATTGCCACTACTGCTGGTCATAGCGCTTGGGTAACAAATCAAGATGCTCGCACTGAGGTGTATCAATTGCGAGCCGCTTGTGATGCGGTGATTGTTGGTGGGAATACAGTGAGAAAAGATAATCCTTTCTTGACTAGCCATCAAGTTGCGGCTCATAATCCTCTACGAGTGGTGATGAGTCGTAGTCTGAATTTACCAGAACAGGCTTGGCTATGGGATACTCAGGAAGCTCCAACTTTGGTTGTAACGGAAGTTGGCAGTTCACAAGCTTTTCAAAAAATGCTGCGGTCAGAAGGTGTGGAAGTGGTAGAATTTAGCTCCCTCACTCCAGAAATAGTCATGGGTTATTTATATGAGCGCGGTTTTTGTAGCGTGCTATGGGAATGTGGTGGTATTTTAGCAGCTAGTGCGATCGCTCAAGGCGCTGTCCAAAAAATCATGGCATTTATCGCCCCCAAAATTATTGGTGGAGATCATGCTCCTACACCTGTGGGAGACTTGGGTTTAACCAGTATGACTGAAGCCTTACCGTTGGAGCGGGTAAGTTGGCGAATTGTCGGTAATGATTGCTTAGTAGAAGGTTATTTACCATCGAAAGTTAAATAAACAGCACAACTACTTCACTATGACTGTTGGCGTTCATAAGCTAAATCACGAATCAGACTCAGCCGAGATTGGATGTAATCACACAAGAAATCAATTTCATGAGGATCTAAAAAAGCTTGATTAGTTATTTGTTTCACCAACCACTGCACCAAACTAGCATCATCAAGCTGTAAAAGTGTTACTGTGTGGGTGGCTTCAACGATAGACCAAAGTTGACGCATGATAGTTGGAGTCATTAGACCTCTATTTAGTCATTAGTTTAGTTCTTTTCAGATTACACAATTCTGATATTAACTGACTGCATAAATCTACAACTAGATATAACTATTATTAAAAATTTAATAAATGACCAAATGTTTTGCTGAAAATTAAGAAATGTCAAGTTATATGAATTAACTTAATTTAACTTAACTAAGACCACAATTTGTCATTAGTGAACGTTATTTTTTGTTGTGTTTTACTCTTTTTACAAAAAAAGGGAACAGGGAACAGGGAACAGAGAACAGGGAAGAAACACGCATTTGCACCCGTTTAGAGCTTCATTCACAAAAAAGATGTTTTTACAAGATGCGTAGCACGAAAACAACAGTGTCATTATTTCAATCTCATGTTTAAAAACATGAGTTCTTTTTGTTCCCTTTGAGTAATTTTGATCAAAACAATAACAAACTACTCCAACATATTGATAAACAATGGCTTGAACTGTTTTTACTTTAGTTTTAAAGTTTATTAACTTCCAATTTCCGATTTTTTGTACTAAAGTAAATGTAACCAGGTTATCTATATTTTTACAAGATGACAAAGTAATGGTTCAACCTGATAACATAAGGAATGCGGTTGAGGAAAACCTCTCAACGTTTCACTCTATTGATATAAATAACATAAATCAATATTGCCAAAACAATCCTGTTGGCAAAATGTTACCTGATGCCTTTTACATTCACATTTTAGCTCTACATACTCTTGATCCTTGGCTTCAGGAATATGAAAGCCGCGCCCGTAGTGCCTTACCTAAAGTTCAGGTGGCAACTATAGTCAAGTTTAGCACAAACAAACCCAAGATTTCCTATCTATTTTATCCTGATTTTGATACTGATCCTCATCCGGCTTTACAAGCTAGTATTCAGGTTGACGTAGAAACTCTAGAAGTTGGTTATCGGGATTATAGCGATTCAGAAAATCCCCCCATTCTGCACCGCAAAGAAACTTTTGTGACTCCAGAATATCCCCTCTATGAGGAGTTTGCAGCTTTAACTCGCGCTCAAGTTGCTTTAGGTTTACTTAATTACACTAAAGGAATTGGCACTAAGTTGGGTTGGGAACAACGGCTACAAGTTTTTGGTGTGAAAGTGCAAGGACACTGTTTAATTAAACGGGAAAGCAGTTCTATAACTACAAATATAGTTCCAAAAATAGACCGTCACAAAGCCGCAATTATTCGCCCTGATTTGTCTCGTCCCGTGCGGTTAGCTTTGGAATTGAGCTTATTTAGTCCAGAAACCACCTTTTTTGATTATGGTTGTGGACATGGTGGAGATGTTACCCGCATTGCTGAACATGGTTATACAAGTTGTGGCTGGGACCCTTATTACTCGCCATATACGCCGAAAATAGCTGCGGATATTGTCAATATTGGTTTTGTCATCAATGTGATTGAAAATCAAAGCGAGCGCCGAGAAGCCTTAATTCAAGCTTGGGAACTAACTCAAAAGGTGTTGCTAGTAGCAGCCCAAGTGTTGATATCTGATATGAAGCGGGGTGTAATTGCTTATGGCGATGGTATTATCACTAACCGCAACACATTTCAGAAATATTATGAGCAGGAAGAATTAAAAATTTACATTGACCAAGTATTAGGAGTTGACGCAATTCCTGTGGCTTTGGGGGTGTATTTTGTGTTTCGAGATGATGCTGAAGCGGAGTTATTTCGTGCTTCTCGCTTCCGTTCCCGTGCGACTACTCCCAGAATCCGTCTTTGTGTAAAACGGTTTGAGGAACATCAGGAATTATTAACACCGCTGATGAATTTTCTGACGGAACGCGGAAGAATGCCTATTAAGGGAGAATTACCCCAAGAAGCGGCAATTGCTGAGGAATTTGGGAGTTTACGCCGAGCCTTTAATACCATTATACAGGCAACTGATTCGGAAGAATGGCAAGCGATCGCTGACAAACGCCGTCAAGATCTAATGGTTTATTTAGCATTGTGTAATTTTAGCCGTCGTCCCCGATTAGGACAATTAGCACCAGCAGTACAAGAGGACATCCTGGGTTTATATAGTAGTTATAAACAAGCCTGTTTAGATGCTGACCAAATGTTACGCAGTTTGGGAAATACAGAACTAATTATTAAACGTTGTCAAGAAAGCAAAGTCGGGAAAAAATTACCTAATTCCCTTTGGGTTCACATTTCTGCATTACAAGCAGTTGACCCCTTATTACGTCTTTATGAAGGTTGCGCTAGTCGCACTATTGGACGGTTAGAAGCAGCCAATGTAATTAAATTTCATCTAAAAACGCCTAAGATATCTTATTTATTTTACCCTGATTTTGATATTAATCCTCATCCCATTTTATCAAAAGTCATGACAATTGATTTGCGAGATTTGCACGTTACCTATCAAGATTATGATCAAGAAAATGACCCACTAATCTTACACCAAATAGAAGCTTTAGTTACTCCCGATTATCCCCAATATGAGAAATTAGTTAAACTAACTTGTCAAGAAGAAGATAGGGGTCTTTTGGATAATTGGCACAGTATTAGTCATGTTTCTGGTTGGGAAAAATGTCTAAAAGAAAATTGTACTGTTATTGATGGTTATCGGTTATCTTGGGCTAAAGATGCAGATGCTTATAAATTGAAAGCACTTAAGGCAGCTTTGAGAACTCGACAAAGAAAAAAGAATGTTGCTGACGCAGAGACGCAGAGGCGCAGAGAAGAGGAATAGAGGGTTATTTATGTTTGTTTTGCTAGTTTTATCCAGTCTTCGATTCCTTTTTTTGTGGGGATTCCTGAGTTATTAAATGTCCAAATATCTCGTTTATGTTGTTGTCCATAACTAATATGAATTGGTTGGTTATAACTGTAAAAGTAGAGGGAATCAAAGGGTAGTTTTGTTTGTAATACCCATTCTACTAATTCTGTGCTGGGTAAGTCTGTAATTAGAAAATCACAAGCAGCACCTAATCTTTCACAGTAGTATTTACCGTTTTTGTTGATTTCATGGCTGATATGTTGGTCGAGATTCGGAGCTACTCGTCCATTTTTTTGCCCTGTCATTGGGTCTTTTTTCTCAAGATACTTTTTTAAGTCTGGAGAACAAAAACCGTAGGTAAGACGAAATCTTTCTCTACCAAAATAATCTATCACTGGGTCAATGATAAATTTATTTAAATCCTCTAATGCGGGAATTACTTCTGGTAGATTTTGTGGATAAGGATTGATATTTTGGGCATATTTATGATAGGTTTGAGTGCAGGTACAAAATTCTTCTAAAGTTAGATATTTTCCTAGTTTTAAATTATGAGTATTCATAAATACTGGATAGCTATAAGACCTGTAATTTCATTGTAGCATTTATTTAAATTCTAGTTTCTTGATTGCTCAGAAGTTAAAAAATGTGAATAAATTTATCATTGGAAATGTATTTATGTTTAGATTAAATAAACGACAGTGTTAAACTATATTCTCGATAATTATGCTCTCATATCTAATTTAATTATTTTTTAATTTTGTCCGACTACTTACCAAGGTCTAAAAAGTATGAATGTTCAAGAACTTTTGGCTAGGTACGCAACAGGAGAAAGAAGCTTTAACTGTATTGCTTTACCAGGAGCGAATTTGCAAGGAGTCAACTTGGGTGGTGTAGACTTCGGCAGAGCAGATTTAAGAGGAGCAAACCTGACAGCAGCTTCTTTAAGTGGAGCTAATTTGAGTAAAGCGAATCTTCAAGGAGCAATCTTAACAAGAGCGCATTTATCTGAGGTTATTCTTTGTGGTGCTGATTTAACTCAAGCCACATTAAAAACTGCTCATTTAAATGAATCAGACCTCAGTGGTGCATTGTTGAGTTGTGCTAATTTATGTGATGCTAATTTACACATGGCATCAATTTCCGCCGCAAATTTGCAGGGTGCAAACCTCAGTGGCGCAAAAATGGGAGGTGTGAGAATGTGGAAAGCAGACTTACAAGGTGCAGATTTGAGTGGTGCAGATTTAAGCGAGGCTAATTTATGCGAAGTGAATTTAACAGGTGCTAATTTAGATGATACAGATATGAGTGAGACTTTTTTAACTGGGGCAATTATGCCTGATGGTAGCATTCATAGTTGATTTTTACATCGTAGGTTGGGTTGACGTAAGGAAACCCAAGCAAATCAATAATCCTGTTGGGTTAAGAGTCGCTCAACCCAACCTACATTTCCCTAACCGAACAGTATTGCAATTAACTTAAATACAAAGAAAATTAAAATAAATCTATGATTGGTATGATTTATAATATACTAGGCTTTATTATACACTGAAAAAATTAATGTATACCAGTGAATTAGCTAAGTATTCTGCCAGGGCAGATATTGGACAAACAAGCCGTATTCTCGTAGTCGAAGACGAAGAACTAATTCGGGAAATGTTAGTTGTAGCCTTGGAAGGGGAAGGTTATGATGTAATTGTTGCTAGTGACGGCAGAACAGCGATAGAATATCTGAAAAATTGTGAAAATAATTCTGAAGAACTGTCTTTGGATTTGGTGCTGTTAGATTTGATGTTGCCGCAAATTAATGGTCTGGATATTTGCCGTTTTTTGCGTCACCAAGGCAACTCAGTGCCAATTTTGATGTTGAGTGCTAAAGGTAGTGAAACTGACCGAGTGCTGGGCTTGGAGGTGGGTGCTGATGACTATTTGACGAAACCGTTTAGTATGCGAGAATTGGTGGCGCGGTGTCGGGCGTTACTTCGTCGTCAACGTTTAAGTGCATTGCCACAGGTTCCGGTTCTTAAGCACAAAGATATAACTTTAAATGCTCAAGAGTGTCGGGTAACTGTGCGTGGAGAAGAGGCGAATTTATCTCCGAAGGAGTTCCGGCTGTTAGAATTATTTATGAGTTATACACGACGAGTGTGGTCACGGGAGCAGTTGTTGGATCAGATATGGGGTCCAGATTTTGTGGGGGATAGCAAAACTGTGGATGTTCATATTCGCTGGTTGCGCGAAAAGCTGGAGGAAGATCCTAGTCATCCAGAATATATTGTGACTGTGAGGGGTTTTGGTTACAGATTTGGGTGATTTGCGAAGATAGTTGTTAGTTTTGAATCATACACCAACTAACGACTTCTATGCTTTTTTTGGGATTTTTTCTGGGTTTAGTTGTCGGCCTTGGTTTTTGGGTTTGGCAACAGGTTCACCTGAACTGGTATTTAGAGCGATTATTGCAACCGTTAAATTCTCATTCCCATAAAATCAATAACATTAAGTTGCTGCTAAGACCTCGCTTACGGCAGGATATTTCTATGGTGAATAAACAAAGACAGGATTTGCAGCAATCATTGTCTATGTATCAGAAATTGCTAGATTTTGCACCTGTGGGGTATTTGCAGGTAGATGAGGAAAATCAACTGTTATGGTGTAATCAGCAAGCGCGAGAAATTTTATATCTTCAAAGGTGGCAACCAGGACAGGTGCGTTTGTTGTTAGAGTTGGTGCGGTCTTATGAATTAGATCAGTTAATTGAACAAACTCGTGATTGGCAAAAGCCACAGGTGCAAGAATGGGTTTTTCACCCTTCTTGTGAGGATGCTAGGGAGATGACAGCGGTAAAATCTATGTTTCTGCGGGCTTCTAGTTTACCTCTGACAACGGGACAAGTGGGGGTATTTTTGGAAAATTGCCAATCTGTGTTAGATATGAAGCAAGAACGCGATCGCTCTTTTTCTGATTTAGCCCACGAACTACGAACACCCCTCACGGCTATTCGTCTGGTAGTGGAAACTCTGCAAACCCGTCTAGAACCACCTTTAGACCGTTGGGTTAATAGGTTGATGCAAGAAGTTGACCGATTGATTAATTTGGTGCAAAGTTGGTTGGAACTGACGCAAATGGAAAATAATCCCACCATGCAGTTAAAGTTGGAAATGGTGGAAATGCGATCACTCATCATCTCAGCATGGGAAACTCTAGAACCAATTGCCCAACGTCAGTCTTTGAGTATTAACTATACTGGACTAGAAAACATCTATATTCAAGCAGATAAATCTCAACTTTATCAAGTGTTTATCAACTTGCTAGATAATAGCATTAAATATAGTCCCGCTCAAACAACTATTGAGGTTGAAACTAACATAATTTCTACTGATAACGGTCAAATGTTAGAAATCAATATTATTGATTCCGGTATTGGCTTTGCTGTTGCCGATTTACCCCACGTATTTGAACGCTTTTATCGCGGAGACAAAGCTCGATATCGTTCACCCGTTGAAGTCAATTCGACAACGGGAATTGCCGGTAGTGGATTAGGTTTAGCCATTGTCCAGCAAATAGTCATTGCTCACGGTGGTGCAATTAAAGCCATGAACCATCCAGAAACAGGTGGGGCGTGGCTTCAACTTCAATTCTCTCAGATCATGACAAATACACCTACCCAAGACTATAGTTAACGTGAGTTCGGAGTTAGGAGTTAGGAGTTAAGTAGGTGAACAGAAAAATTTAAAGGTATGTGAAGAAAAGTAAAATCACTCAAAACTCTCTTCCTGTTCCCAGTTAAGAGTCCCCTGTTCTCTTGCCCCAACGACAATTTTTAACGCCCACCTACTTATGATTTTTTCAACGAGAGAATAAGGGCTTGAGACTCCTACGTGGGGTGAGTTTTCCACAAATTATCGTTATGTCGAACTCACGTTATAGTTAATAAAATATATACACTTTTTATATAACCAGCGTGAAAACTGTATTTGATCCACAAAATCATGAAATACCGCAGATAGAACGCTCCATTAGGCGTTTAGAACGGGATTTATTACGCATGGGTGCTTTAGTAGAACAATCATTTCGTCTTAGTCATCAAGCCTTATTTGCCGGTGACTTAATAGCAGCGGAACAAATACCCAAACTAGATAAAAAAATTGATCGCTTTTATCGGCAAATAGAATCTGAGTGCACAACTATTATCATTCGTCAAGCACCTACAGAAAAAGATCTACGATGTTTAAGTGCTTTTATGCAGTTAGTTCGTGATCTAGAGCGGATTGGGGATTATGCCAAAGATTTAGCAAAAATTGCCATTAAACTCTTTCCTTATCCTCAACATAGTTCTTTGCCAGAAATTGCCATTATGTCCCAGCACGCCCAAGCAATGTTAGCAACTTGTTTGGTTGCTTTGGCAGATTTGGATGAAACCAGCGGACAAAGAATGAAGCAGCTAGATGATGCTGTAGATAATGCTTATGAGCATCTTTATCAAACCTTTGCCCAACTAGAAAATTTTCCCGGAGTCATTGAACCAATTCTGCTGTTAACCTTAGCAATTCGTTGTTTAGAACGCATGGCAGATCACGCAACTAATATTGCCCAACGAGTTACATATATTGTCACAGGTCAGCGATCGTAAATTTGATATTGATCTTTATCAATACGTACCATAAACAGAGTATAATCTCAAATTTACCAGATCATAAATAAATTATAACTTTGTATAAAAATTTTGATATTTAGTTGTTTTAATTGTCATTAATGGTGTAGAATCACCATAGAACATTTATGTGTAAATTCCATCAGGACATTACCATAAGTTGGATTCATTTAGGTGTGTGAGAGACTAAAATTTATGAAAAAAGCTTTTTGGAATATTCTCAAAGTTAGCCCTGCTATCGCTTTGATCCTACTAACTGGTAATAGTGCCTTTGCTGGTGAAGCTAACGAAAAAGTAACAAGCGTTGCTCAGTTATCCCAAGAGTCCAACAGCTTGGGTCAAGTAACATCCGTTTCTCAGTTTTCCGACGTACAACCTACAGATTGGGCGTTTCAAGCTTTACAGTCATTAGTTGAACGTTATGGTTGCGTAGCTGGTTATCCTAACGGTAATTTCCGAGGTAATCGCGCTTTGAGTCGTTATGAATTTGCGGCTGGTTTAAATTCCTGCCTAGACCGCGTTAATGAACTCATTGCTACTGCAACTGCTGACATGGTAAGCAAGCAAGATCTAGCTACCTTACAGCGCTTGCAAGAAGAATATTCTACCGAATTAGCAACTATTCGCGGTCAAGTAGATGCTTTAGAAGCTCGTACTGGCGAACTAGAAGCTAATCAGTTCTCTACCACCACCAAACTATCTGGTGAAGCAATTTTCAGCGTATCCCAAGCTTTTGGTGATAAGGTAGCAGTTGCTTCTGGCGCACCAACAAGAGACGCAGACAACAATGCAACTTTCTCTGACCGAGTGCGGTTGACTTTGAACACCAGCTTCACTGGTAAAGACCAATTGCAAACTCGGTTGAATGCGGGGAATATTGCTAGTAATGCAGGTACTACCGGAACCAATATGAGCCGGTTGGGTTATGACACTGGTGCTAACGCCAATGCTGTTACTATTGACAAACTTAACTACGCTTTCAACTTGAGCGACAAAATTCGTGTCAAGATTGATGCTACTGGTGGTGAGTTAAACGAAAACGTCAATGTTTTCAACCCTGACTTTAGAAGCAGTGGTTCAGGTTCTCTATCTCGCTACGGACGTTTCAGCCCGATTTATCGTCAAGCAGCTGATGGTGCGGGTATCACTGTTAACGTCACCCCTAGTGATAAATTTGTTTTGAGCGCAGCTTATTTTGCTACAGGTAGAGATAACGCAGCTAACCCTGCACCTGGAAGCGGACTATTCGATGGTAGCAACACTATCTTTGGTCAGTTGGCTTTCAAGCCTAACAAAGCAATCAACGTTGGTCTAACCTACGCCCATAGTTATCAAAGAGGTGTTGCCAATTTCTTTGGAAACACTGGAAGTGCCTCGGCGAATAATCTGGGCACTGTTGCTGCCGATAGAACTGAATCTAACAACTACGGTGTACAAGTTAGTTTGCAACCTACACCAAAAATTACATTAGGCGGTTGGGCAGGTTATACAACAGCTAGCTCTTTAGTCGGTACTCCAGAAAGTGCTGAAATATTTTATTGGGCTAGTACAATAGGTGTCAAAGATTTCTTGAGAGAAGGTAATACTCTAGGTTTTATCTTTGGTCAATCACCTAAAATTACTGAAAGTGCAGTACGTGGGCAATCAAATATCAATGCTTTGAAAAATGCAGGTTTTGAAGCAGGTGATTCTTATCACATCGAAGGTCTGTACAAGATTAAGCTTTCCGACAATATTCTGGTAACTCCTGGTGTGTTGGTAATCTTGAATCCTGAAAATAACGACAAGAACGCCAACGAATTGGTTGGTACTTTACGGACTACCTTCACTTTCTAGAATTAGGTTAGGAAGTAATCAGGATTGATTCGTATAGGGGTTTAGCAATGCTAAACCCCTATTTTGTATGTAAAAATTGATAAAACCCCAACAAAACCCAACATTTGTAGGGGCAAACCCCCTGTGGTTGCCCCAAATACCGGGGTAGGCACGGGGGCGCTACCCCTACGTGAAATACAATAGAGGACGCAGGCCTTGCGCCCCTACGGGTTTGGAGAGAAAGAGTTTATTGAAAATCCTAAGCTTGCAACTAATAAGAAAATTCGCCGTCAATTAAGAATTAGACAGCGCCGAGTTAATCGTAAAGTCAAGGGTTCTAACAATCGCAAAAAAGCTGGGAAAATAGTTGCCAAGCTACATAAAAAAAATGCAGATAAGCGAAATGATCTGATCATCAATGGAAAGCAGCCAATAAAGTTGTTAACACCGCTGAGGCAATTGTCCAAGATGATCTAAATGTTAAGGCTATGAAGTCCCGCTGCAAACCCAAAAGGCAGCAAGGACGATTTATGGCTAATGGTCAATCTGCAAAACGTGGATTAAATCGCTCTATTTCTGATGCAAGTTGGGGCGAATTATTTTCTAAGATTACTTGGCTGGCATTGAAGTCTGGTATGGCGATATGCACTTGCATGAGATACATCATAGCCCCCTCATCGCTTGCGGGGAGGGGGTTGGGGGTGGGGTTCTTGTATCTCACTCAATCGAGAACCGCTATAAGCCAGTATTATCCGTTAATCCTAAATTTACTTCTCAAGAATGTTCGGCTTGTCATCATATTAGTAAAGCTAATAGAGATAGCGAAAAGTTCATTTGTGAAAATTGTGGACATATTGACCGAAAAATTTTAGATTTTGGATTTTAGATTTTGGATTGGGAATTTTCGGTACAAGCCCCGCCCCTTCAGGGCGGAATTAATCAAAAATACTCGCTGCGCTGCGTACGCAACGCTTTCGCCAATCTAAAATCCTCAAGCTCCATACTTGTTTGTTGGAGTCAATCCAAAATCCAAAATCGTAAATCCAAAATCTGTTGACCATGCTGATACTCAGGCTTCTCGGACAATTTTACGAAGAGCTAATTTAAAATTTGTCAGCAAAGACATTAAAAACCTACCGGGGGACTCTCGGAAAGTTACGCTTGTCAGAGATGATTCTGCCAGTAATGGCAAACAGGATCAGGGCAAGAACCGTACATCTAAGGTAATACTTGAAAAGCGGATATTATTCGAGCAGTTGTCTTTACAATTATTCGATTAAGAATCCCCGCGTCTTTAGACCAGGGAGTGTCAATAACGATAGAATTAGAATATATTGTTCACTATCAAGCCATCAAAAACCATGCCATCTGATATTGCTGTCGAGAAGAAAAAATTAAAAAATCCACCTTTGCAAATGCACTACTTAGGCGATCGCGTTTTGCGTCAGCCGGCAAAGCGTGTTACCAAAATAGATGACGAACTCCGCCAACTAGTGCGCGAAATGCTGCAAACTATGTATAGCTCAGATGGCATTGGTTTGGCTGCACCTCAAGTTGGTATCAATAAACAACTGATCGTGATTGACTGCCAGCCAGATCAACCTCATCATCCGCCATTAGTATTAATTAACCCTACCATTAAACAGGTTAGCAGTAAGCTCTGTGTAGCTCAGGAAGGATGTTTGAGTATTCCTAACGTCTTTCTAGATGTAAAACGTCCAGAAGTGGTAACAATCGCCTATAAAGACGAGTATGGCCGTCCCCAAACATTAACAGCAGGTGATTTACTCGGTCGCTGTATTCTTCACGAATTGGATCACCTTAATGGTGTGGTATTTGTAGATCGTGTAGAAAATTCCTTGACTTTAAACGAAGAGTTATCTAAAAATGGCTTCTCGTATCAGGCAGTGAAACCAGTAGCATAGGGTGGTCTAGTAGTGTATTTAACTCCAAAAAGCGGTTTATTTTTAGGTGGTGCTTGTATTGCAGCGATCGCGGCTGTTGGTTCAGTTTTTGAATTAAGTTATGGAGAACCAGATTTTGGTGTCCCAACCACTGCCATTATCCTAGCTTTGAGCATTCCGCTCACAGTATTATTTTTTATTGCCGCAGTGAAGGATGCACGAGATAATATAGGATAAGCATCAGGTATATGAAAAAGGTAAGAGGATGAATGAGGAATGCACACTTCACCCTTTTACCTTTTATTTTTTACTAAGTAATTGGTAATTGAGAGGTAGAATCTTTATTTTTGGATTTAGATCAATAAAAGAGAATCATGCTACCAACTTCTACCCCCATACTCCGACTTTCCCAAGGACATCTCAACTTACTCACAGCTTGTCCGCGCAAATTCCAACATAGCTACTTAGAACAACTAAATACTCCTCTAGATCCTACACACGAAGAATATCAAATTTTAGGTAGTCGGTTTCACTTGCTGATGCAGCAACGAGAAATGAATTTACCTATTAATAAATTACTACAAGCAGATCCTCAATTACAAAATTGGATGACTGAATTTAGCAAAATTGCTCCAGAAATATTTATAACTAATATTGATAATCAAACCTTTCGAGAAAGCGAACATTATCGAACATTACAAATTGGCAATTATCTCCTCACAGTCATTTATGATTTATTAATTGCCGACCAAAATCAAGCCCAAATTCTCGACTGGAAAACCTATCCCCAACCACCTAAAAGAGAAAAATTAGCTCAAAATTGGCAAACAAAACTTTATATGTACGTCATGGCAGAAACTAGCAACTATTTATTAGAAAATATTTCCCTAACTTACTGGTTTGTAAAATCAAAAGAGCAAACTACAAATATTAAATTTTGTTATAATGAAAAAGAACATCAGAAAACAGCGCAGGAATTAAATCAACTATTAAACAATCTCACACAGTGGGTGAAAGATTATCAAAATCATATATCATTACCCCAAATTGCCAAATCCCAGAAAATATGTGAATCTTGTCAATATGCCATGAGGTGTCAACGTCAAAAGATTAAGGAAGTAACTATAGATATTAACCAGAATTTTCCTAGTTTAGAAAATATTGCCGAAGTATCAGTTTGAATTAATGAATAAGATTGTCTCACGCAGAGGCGCGGAGAGAAATACAAAAGTTAGAATGTGATTTAAGATGGAATGGATTTTAACAACACAAGAGAAACCCCCAGATTGGTTTATTGAATTAGTGAAAAAATACGCACCAACAACAGGTGTTAACTTTGCTGCTCAATTATTTTGGCAAAGAGGAATTCAAGATCAGGAAAAGTTAGCGGCTTTTATTAATTATCAAAGTTATCAACCTGCCAGTTCTTTTGAATTTGGACAAGAAATGAATTTGGCTGTACAACGATTAATAACTGCGGGCAAAACAGGAGAAAAAATTGCTATTTGGGGAGATTTTGATGCCGATGGAATTACCTCGACAGCGGTATTATGGGATGGTTTGGGTGAATTTTTTCAGCAACATCGTCAATTAAGTTATTATATTCCCAATCGCTTAACAGAATCTCATGGTTTAAATAAATCAGGAATTGATAATTTAGCAGCCCAAGGTTGTAAATTAATTATTACTTGTGATACAGGCAGTACAAATATTTCAGAAATCATCTATGCCCAAAATTTAGGGCTAGATGTAATTGTGACTGACCATCATACATTACCACCCGAACGCCCTCCAGTCATCGCCATTATTAACCCGCGTTATTTAGCACAAGAACATCCTTTATATCATCTTTCTGGTGTGGCAGTTGCTTATAAATTGGTAGAAGCATTATATATCAGGTTGCCAGATATTCCCGAACATCCATTAACAGATTTATTAGATTTAGTAGCAGTAGGATTAATTGCCGATTTAGTCCAATTAAGTGGTGATTGTCGCTATTTGGCACAGTTGGGAATTCAACAATTACACACAGACTTTAAAAAAACACCATCAGCCAGAAGAAGACCAGGAGTGGGGAAGTTATTAGAATTATGCCAGAAAAGTGGCGATCGCCCCACAGATATTTCCTTTGGTTTGGGACCCCGCATTAACGCCGTTAGTCGCATTCATGGTGACGCTAGTTTCTGTGTAGAATTATTAACCAGTAGAGATATGCAACGTTGTCAACAACTTGCAGAAGAAACAGAATTAGCTAATTCTCGTCGCAAATCTTTACAAAAAGATGTCCAAGCCCAAGTTACTAAAAAACTCAGTCAATTAGACTTATCAACCACCAGCGTTATTGTTTTAGAAGATCCTCAATGGGCAGGTGGTGTTTTAGGTCTGGTTGCCGGACAAATTGCCCAAGAAACAGGGCGACCAACAATTTTGTTAAGTACAGAAGCAAAAGAAAATAAGACGGATTCTAGCCCATCTCTAGCACGAGGTTCAGCCCGTTCCATTAACTCCGTTGACTTATATCAATTAGTTCAAGAACAAGCCCATTTATTACATCGTTTTGGTGGACATCCCTTTGCAGCAGGGTTGAGTTTATTAGTAGAAAATATCCCCCTATTTACAGCCGCAATTAACCAGAAATTACGTCAATCTCTAGGAGGAATAAATCTCACTCCGACAGTACAAGCTGATTTGGTGGTGACAGTTGCCGATTTAGGCAAAGATTTATTTTTAGAATTAAAACTGTTAGAACCCTGTGGAATGGGTAATCCTATTCCCAAATTATTAATTAAAAACTGTTGGTTTGAAAATTCTTGGCATAAAAATGAACAAGATTTCAAAGGCAATAAAATCCAATATATTAAAACTGACTTTAATATTCGAGATAATTCTACCAATAATCCGTTTCCGGGGATTTGGTGGGGACATTATAAAGAAGAACTGCCTATGGGTAGATGTGATTGTATTGCCGAAATTGATTTCAACAGCTTTAAAAAACGTTATGAAATTAGATTAATCACCGTCCGTCCTAATAACGAAAGCGAATTAAAAACCAAAAATTCAGCATTGGTTTTAGATTGGCGAAATCAGGAAAACTTAACCGAACTAAACCCAGAACAATCATTATTAATTATGCAAGATTGTCCTACTAATTGGGATCATTTACGTTTATGGTTCAAGCAATCGCTCAATCAAAAAAAACAATTAGTTATTACTTGGAGAAAACCCCAGAATTTAAACCCCAAGGACATTTGGCTAACTTTAGTAGGAATTTCTAAATACCTCAGTCGCACAAACCAACCTGTTACCAGAATCAAACTTTTAGAAAAACTAGGTATTAGTGACCAAAGCCTATATTTGGGTTTTCAAGCATTAAAACACCTGGGATTTATCATCCAACGTCAAGATAATCATTTACAAATAATCTGGGATTCTACACATCATCTCCAACCCGCAGATAATGTTATTAACCAATTTTTAGCCGCAGTCAGAGAAGAACAATTCCAACGAGATTATTTTTTTCATGTGCCTTTATCTATTATCATTGCCATGATTGGTAAATAATCTCGTAGGAAACAGGGAAGAGGGAAGAGGTGATAGAAGAAAAAATCTTCTTTTTTTTACTCCGAACTCCAAACTCCAAATTCCGAACTCCGAACTCCGAACTCCGAACTCCTTAACCCTCTTTTTGTTCTTGGAAAAACTTCTGATCAATAGTTTTCGTATATTCTCTATTAGCAGAAGTAGCCGTTATATGATAGTCAACTGAATTATCCACAAAGGGAACAGTTAACTTAAATGTACCATCGGGATTAACCTTGACTTTTTGACCATCAATGGCGACATTTGCACCTGCTTCTGTAAAGCCATAAAAAACCAATTCTGTGTCAACAATAACCCAGAAATCTGTACTGGGACGACTGAAAATACGAACTGTCCCAGAACGCGCTAAACACAACCACTGATTATCCCGATTCACATAACCAATTTCTGTCATATAGTCCCGTTCACCTCTAGGAATAGGTACATAACAATCATTGATTGCGGTTTCACATTCGTATTGTGCATCGAACTGAGGACGCTGATAGCTCAGATCAAGATTGGTAACATCATAGACCCGGATAGCCAACATGGTAAATCCTTGATTGTGTAATGCTTGTTGATGATCTTCAGAAATATACCAAGATAGGTAAGCCCATTTGGGAGTACGGGGTGTGAAAATAATTCTAGTATTTCCAGTCGCATTGATGGGATTAATATTAGTCCAGGCTTCTATTTCAGCATCTAATTCCATTGCTATGGCTTCATTTGTAGCTGGGAGATGCAAGGGAGTAGGATATATCTCTTCTTCTATTTCCGGGGTATTGAGCGTAATTTGACTAGTAATAGCGTTTAAAGCCTCACCTAACTCGAATGGTAAGTCAATTGGTAAATCAGATAATAAATCTTGAGTTTGTCGTGATTGGCTGACTGGTTGAGGTGTTTGGGTTAGGTTCAGAACTTCTGTTACGCTGTTATCTGGCTTCACTGGTGTGGGGGTAATACCAAGTAATTCTGATAAGGACGTAATCTTTTGATTAGATTTAGTTACAGGCCTTTCTAGTGCTTCTAATGGAACATTACTGACTTCATTTGTGGAAATATCTGCATTAATTGGCTGGTGGTGAATATTCAGGATTTGTGGAAAGTGACTATTGACGACAATAACAGGATCTTCTGTCTCCCAAGCCACTTCATCATAGTTGAGATCAAGATTAATTTCGGGCATTTTCTGAATTTGATTATTGGGAGAAGTCGTCTGTGGTACATCTATAGTGGCTATATTACTGACTGCCGTTATTTCCTTGTCATCATCTTCTTTGTAGGAATTTGCACCATTAAGTCCATTGCCATTACTATTTAATATTGATGCAAATGCTTCTGAATCTGACAGAGTAAACATGGTCTCTGGCAGAGAATCACTGTCTGGATTTGAGGATATCTGCGCTTTTTCAAGTTCTAGCGAAGCGCCGCTGTTGGCAGTTCGCTTTTTTCTTCTCAACCACAATGGTAAAAAGGTACTTAATCCCGCAATTAGCAATAAAGGCATTAGTAAGAAAAACCTCATATTTTTGGTAATCATTGAGGGATTATCAAAGGGATTTATTAACTGTGTTTCCCCTTCAGCTTTTTTAGGTTCGGGTATAACTAATGTTTCTGGCGTTGGTATTACTAAAGAGGGACTTTGAGAAACTGAAGGGGTTGCTGTAGGAGTTTCTGAAGAGGTTACTGTAGGAATTGCTGTAGAGACGTTAGCCATAGGTACAGACATAGTTTGTATTGATCTGGCTGCAATAGCAATTGCCTCTGCTTCTTTAGCAGCTTTTATAGACTCTTCTCCTGGTTTGGCTAAAACAAAACCTAGAAAATCTCTAACTTTAGGACTGGGATTTTCTTTATAAACGTAAACAAAAGACTGGAAAAAAGGATATTTAGAATTATCTGGCAAAAGATCTTGTACTTTTAATACCCGCACATCTGGCAACTTAGAAATTTGACTTGCTAACACATAGCTAATGCCGTCATTACTTAATTCATTAATAATGTTAGGTGTGTTATCTTCCACCATTTGCACCGCATTAGTACCTGTTAATAGTTGGCCAGATTTAAATACTGAATATTCACCAAAGGAATTACGAGTATCACTATCGAAGGGACGATCTATAAATCTAATATTACCTTTAGCATTTCCCAATTGTGACCAATCTGTAATTTCTCCGCGAAAAACCTTGGCAAATTGCTCAGTAGTCAGACCATCATAGAAGGGATTATTCATACCAACAATGATGGCGATTTGTTCTCGACGCACTAGCACCTGTTTTAAACCTTGTGCTTTTTCTTCTGGAGTGAGTTTGCGACCAAGGGATGCTATATCAGCTTTACCATTTACAACCGCTTTTACGGCATCTTCATTGCCATTGATAGCAATTTCTACCTTAGTTCCCGAAAACTGGGTTTCAAAGTTTTCTTTTAAGCGTTTGTTGACAAGTAGGGAGTTACGAGAACTATCAACTTTAACTACAGTCCCATTTTCTACTTTTTCTGGTAGGGGAAAATCTGGAGTCTCATTCTTGGATTCTGCTTGGATGGGTAGGGAAATTAAGAAATTTGCTACCATTGGACTGGTAACTATAGCCACTACTAAGGCCAGTTTGATAATTACAGGATTTTTTTGTTGTTGTTGCCACATATATCTCTGATTTAGCCAATATAAATGAACTACTCGCCAATAATCAAAATATTGTTTGATTGAGCAATGCCTTATCCAAATTGGAAAAAGCCTTGATTTGTAGGTTAAACTGTTTGCTTTAGCGTTAACCAGCCATAGCATAAAATTTAAAAAATGCGTTAGGTTACGCTTTGGCTTAACCCAACCTACAGAAAATGGCTAAGGTATTGATTGAGAAGATGGGTTAATTATACAGCCTGAGTTATTTTTATCTGTAATAACACAAGTGATTAAATTAAAACAGGAGTCAGGAGGAATCAGTAGGGATTTAGCAATGCTCAACCTAAACTTGTAGAGAAGGCGAAATTAATATATGCTTTATATTTGCGCTTTGTGTTTAATTTAAATTTTATTTCAACCAAGCACTATTAAGTTAAAAGTGTGCTATAGTTGTTCCAAGATGTCCTTTGAAGCAAAGTGGCGATTACTGACTATTGAAAATGTTGACAAAACTGAAAATTTATATATAGATTTTTAAGTATTTAATTTGATAAAACAATTAAAATTTAGATAGAGTAAGTAGATGGGCGTTAAAAATTGTCGTTGGGGCAAGGGAACAGGGAACTCTTAACTGGGAACAGGAAGAGAGTTTTGAGTGATTTTACTTTTCTTCACATACCTTTAAATTTTTCTGTTCACCTACTTAAATTGCAGATTAATAACGTACAAGATATAACTGCAAAGCCAGACACCAAAACAGTTTTAATCCTTATTACTGCTCATAGTCTGTTAGAGTTATCCAAATTAAACAAAATATCCCAAAATTTGCAGCAGTGTAGGCCTCTTGATCGCTAACAAGTCCTATGACAAAATTAATGACACAACTGATTTTTCTGTTCCCCCTTTCCTATTCCTTTGCCATAACGACAATTTTGGTTCTTCGGTACTTATTATGCTAAATAATTTTGTCAACCCCTAAAATCCTGATATCGTAAGGATTTTACGTTAATTCATCGGTGAATTTGATATAAATTTGCCATCAAAAACAATGAAACCCTTTATTTATATGGGTTATGGGGTAAATAAACTCATATTTGGCATAACAGGTACGGAAGAACCATGTTGGGTTTCACTTCGTTCAACCCAAGCTACGAAAATTAAATTAATATTCTCTTTCATAAGGGGAGCGGTAGAACCGATTTTTTTAGTAAACCCTCATTAGCATAGTCTTATCGGTATGAAAGTAGTTACAGAAGTATTTATTGATCAAATAAAGCCATTAAACCCATTAGTTGATGGACTGAATGAGAAGTTAATTGATTTACCTAGTTTACATCAAATTATTGATTATTCTCCTGTAACTATTAGTCATGATAGTTATGTGATGGATGCTCTTAACTTGATGAACCAGGTTACAGTTAATCATCCAACCCAAGAAGCAAAAGACTATGTTTTGGTGGTAGAGGGTAAGAAATTACAAGGAATTTTTACAATTAAGGATGTATTGAGGGTAGTTGCTTCAAATACTAACCTATCAGCGATGAAAATGGCGGATGTGATGAATCGGCCACCAATTACCCTAAAAAAATCAGATTATGAGCATATTTTGACCGTGTTGGCACTTTTAAAGCAGCATGGTATTCAACATTTACCTATAGTAGATGATGAAGAAAACTTAATCGGTATTGTCCATGAAAAAGACTTATTACAAAGCTTAAATATAGAAAAAATAGTGGGTGTGCTTGAGGCATTACAGGAAAATTGTGCAGATTCTCATACAAAACACACAGCAATTAATCAAGAATTAGAAGTAATTCGCTGGCAAACTTATAATTATTTACAACAATGGGTGAAAGAAGAGGTTGCTGATAGTGTAGAAATTAATCTGCAACTTCAAGAAACCTTAGAAGAATTGCAAATTGCAGAAGAAGAACTGCGGCAACAAAATGAACAATTGATCTATTCTCGTGAAATTACTGAAGCAGAAAGACAGCGTTATCAAAATTTATTTGAATTTGCACCTAATGGTTATTTAGTAACTGATAGTTTAGGTATAATTCAACAGGCTAATTATGCAGCAGCATCCTTATTATCTGTACGTCAAAATCATCTGACTGGCAAGCCGTTAGTGGTGTATATTGCTGAACAAAACCGCTCTCAATTCGTATCCCAGTTAAAAAAATTGCAGCATTTACAGGAATGGGAAATAAATTTCCAGCCTCGCAAAGGTGTGTTATTTTATGCCAGTGTGAGAGTAAATCCTATATCTGATAGTGAAGGTAAGCAAACTGGGTTATTGTGGTCAATAACTGATATTAGCGATAGCAAGAAATTAGAGGCAGCCCTCCGTCAAGATAGCGATGTTTTGGAAACCAGAGTAAAAGAACGCACGGCAGAATTAGTGATTGCTAATGAGCGATTGCAACAGGAAATCGTGGAACGGGAACAGATTCAAGAGTCTTTACAAGAAAGTGAAGCTCGACTCACATTGGCATTGGAAGCAGGTAAAATTGGGATTTGGGATTGGCAGATCCAAATCAATGAAACTCTCTGGTCTCCTAATTTGGGTTTAATGTATGGTTTACCTATTGATACTTTATCTCCTAATTGTGAAGAATTTCTCAAGTTAATCTATCCTGAAGACCGTGAGCGGTTTCAAAAATGTGTGAGTGCCTCTATTGAGAAAAAAGTTGATTTTGTCTGTGAGTATCGGATAGTTGGTGGTGATAGTAGTCTAACTTGGTTGAGTTCTAGAGGAAAAGTTTACTGTAATGAAAATGGTGAACCGATGCGGATGATTGGTACTACTAGAGATATTTCTGAACGGAAGGCAACTGAACAGCAAATCTCTGAACAAGCTGCCCTTTTAGATATTGCAACTGATGCAATTTTCGTCCGTGATTTTCAAGCCCAGATTCTTTTTTGGAATCAGGGTGCAGAGAAGATATATGGGTGGAAAAGTCAGGAGGTTTTAGACAAGAATCCCAGGGATATTTTTTATGATTCAACTTCCCATGAGCAAGAGATCATTCCTCTGAAAACTGTAGTGAGATTGGGAAGTTGGCAGGGTGAATTACGCAAACGGACACAATCAAATCAACTAATTATTGTTCAAAGTCGTTGGACATTGATGTTAGATACTGATGGACAGCCTAAATCTATTCTCACGGTAGATACTGATATTACTGAGAAGAAACAACTAGAAGAGCAGTTTGCCCGCGCTCAACAAATGGAAATTCATGCTAAGAGAATGGAAAGTATTGGAACTTTAGCTGGTGGGATTGCTCACAATATCAATAATCATTTAACACCGATTTTAGGATATGCTCAATTGCTTAAAAGTAAATCTTCGTTAGATAAAGATAATTGTTTGCAAATGTTAACAACTATTGAGGCTAATGCTAAAAAAGGGGCAGCTTTGGTAAGACAACTTTTATCTTTTGCGAAGGGCGTAGAGATTCAATATACAATTATTCAGATTAGTGATTTGATTAGGGATACTATTCAGATAGCTAAGGAAACATTTTCTTTTCCCCAATCTATCACATTTTTCACCGATATCCCGCCAAAATTATGGACGGTATCTGGGGATAAGAATGAACTGGAACAAGTATTAATTAACTTAATGGTTAATGCTGGTCATGCTATGCCTAATGGTGGCAATCTGTCTATTTCTGCGGAAAATTTGTATATTAGTGAAGAGATGAGACGGATAAATCATTATGCTGCTGTGGGGAATTATATTGTGATTACCGTGGAAGATACGGGGACGGGGATGCCACCGGAAATATTAGAAAGAATATTTGAGCCATTTTTTACTACTAAGGATATTGGCAAGGGAACAGGATTAGGACTATCAACAGTGCTAGGAACGATTAAAAGTCACAAGGGTTTTATTAATGTTGATAGTGAAGTGGGGAAAGGCAGTAAATTTAAAGTATTTTTACCATCGGTAAATCAGGAAGTTATCGCTTTAGAACCGGATTATCTGGAAATGTATCCAGGACGGGGAGAGTTAATTTTGGTGGTAGATGATGAACCCCAAGTGCTGGAAGTTACGAAAAATATTTTAGAAAGTTACAATTATCAAACTATTACTGCTAAAAATGGGATGGAGGCGATCGCTATTTATGCACGGTACAAACAGCAAATTAGAGTAGTGTTGATGGATATGATGATGCCAGAAATGGATGGAAGTTCTGCTATCTCCAATTTGAAAAAAATTAATCCTCAAGTCAAAATAATTGCTTGTAGTGGACGCAATATCCAAAATATGCTGGAACCAAGTAATGAAAATCAAGTTCCTGCGATTTTATTAAAACCCTACACTAATCAAGAATTACTGGAAACATTGAGTTATGTACTCAAGGAATCAGGAGTCAGGAAGAAAGAAGAAAGAAGAAAGAAGAAAGAAGAATAAAATTACCCAATTATCAATTACCAATATTTGAGTATTTTGAACAGATTTTTGAGGATGGTAGCACTTATGCTCATAGAATTGACCGATTCATGAGACTTTTATTCTTTCCTGACAAATCTATGACACCTCAAGAGTTTTTAGTAAAGTTGGCAACAGCCGCAACAGACCCCGAAAAACTGATAGTTTTTGCAGAATACTTGGATACAACTGCTTTGGATCATGCCACAGCCCCAAGATGGAGAAGTCTTTCATATAGTAACGAAATTGAGATGGCGCTGAAAAATGTGGCTTTTCATTTAGAAGCGCTCGCTGAAGCCGAGTAATACGTAAGGGAGTTGGGGGAGCAGGGGGCAGGGGGAATATCAGGAATTATTGCCTATTACCTTATTCACCAATATATATGCCTAAAGATCGAGCGGTTTGAACTAAATCACCTTGAGGATCAACAAGAGAGGGATTTTTATCTATAACATCTTGAATGGGGAAAGTAACAACTTTGCCATTTTGCCAAGCTAACATTTGATCGTATTGATTTTGGGCAATTAAATCAATGGCAACTTTACCAAACATGGTGGCTGTGAGACGGTCTAAAGCTGAGGGAATACCTCCGCGTTGAATATGTCCTAATACAGAAACTCTGGTATCAATCAGGTGATGACTACAATTGGCAATTTTTTCGGCAATATATTGACCTTGACCACATTTAGCAGTTGTGCAAGTAGAAGGATTATTGGCATCTTCTGTACAAACAGATATACCTTCAGCAACAACTATAATGGCGAATTTTTTTTGCCACTGTTCGCGTAATTCGGTCAGATGATTACATATTCCCTGAATAGTATAGGGGACTTCGGGAATTAAAATCACATCAGCACCGCCGGCAATTCCTGAGTGTAAAGCTAGGTGTCCGGCGTTGCGTCCCATAACTTCGATAATCATCACGCGGTCATGACTAGCAGCGGTAAATATGAGTCGGTTAATGGCATCAACAATGGTATTAACTGCCGTATCAAAGCCGATTGAATGTTCTGTAAAAGCGACATCATGATCAATGGTTTTGGGAATAGCAATTAAATTCCAATGACCTAAAACTGCTAATTGATGAATAATCTCTAAACTACCATCTCCACCCACAATAATTAAAGCATCTAAAGCGATCGCCTCATAGCCCGCTAATATTTCATCAGCATGAGCTAAAGTATCCCCTTTGTTAATACTACCTAAAATCGTTCCCCCCATATTTAGCAAAGGGTCAATCCCGCGTAAATCCCAACCATGTATACTTAACGGCACTGTTTTCCGTTCTAGCAACCCTTGGGTAGCGTAAGGGATACCCACTACCTGCCAATTAAAAGTCCGTGTGGCATGACTCACAGCCGCGCGAATCACACAATTTAGACCAGGACAATCACCACCACTGGTAAGAATACCGATACGTTTTTTCATAGGTCAGGAGGTAGGGGCGCAGGGCCTGCGCCCAGTCAGGAGTCAGGACTAAGATGGTGTATAAACTCTACCCAAATCTGGATTATAAGTTTGCAAAGCTTTCATATATTGAGCGCGTTCAAAAGCACTAGGATTAGGACATTTTAACTGGCTCATGCTACCTTGCATTTGCTTGACAGATTCATATTCATGTATTTTCATCCATTCCCGGAGGTCTTTTTCTAAACACTGAATATGGTTAATACCTTCCCGTAATAATATTGAACATAACATAGTTACATTTGCGCCTACCATTAACATTTTGATCACATCATGGGCATTATGAATACCGCTAGTTGCAGCTAAACTACCCTGAATATGACCATAGAGAATGGCTATCCAGCGCAGGGGTAAACGCATAGCTTGGGGGGTACTTAAAAGTACATGAGGTTCAACTTCTAAATTTTCTAAGTTAATATCTGGTTGATAAAACCGATTAAATAATACTAATCCATCAGCCCCGGCATGATCTAAACGTTTAGCAATATTCGCAGTATTAGTAAAGTAAGGACTGAGTTTTACGGCTACAGGAATAGTAACGGCGGCTTTAACAGATGTGAGAATATCAAGATAATTTTGCTCGATATCGTGACTACTTAAATCTGGATCTGTAGGAACATAGTAAATATTTAATTCTAGTGCTGATGCTCCTGCTTCTTGCATGAGTTTACCATATTCAGTCCAACCACCAACGGAAGAACCATTCAAACTAGCAATAATGGGAATATCCACTTTTTCTTTAGCTTTGCGAATATGATCTAAATATTCTTCTGGTCCGACTCGGAAATTAGCGATGTTTGGGAAATAGGTTAAAGCTTCTGCAAAACTTTCTGTACCATAGCTTAAATGATGATGAAGTGCGGATTTTTCTAAGTTTAATTGTTCTTCAAATAGTGAGTGCATAACAACAGCACCTGCACCTGCATCTTCCATTAGTTTAATATTATCAATGTCTTCTGAAAGTGGAGACGCGGAGGGAACTAAGGGAGATTTTAATTCTAAACCTAAATATGTGGTAGTTAAGTTCATACATTTGGTAATGGGTAATTTTTTCTTTCTGTCTCCTGACTCCTGATATTAATTCAATTAAGATAAATGAACCACAGAGGCACAGAGGACACAGAGACAGAAAATCTCAAAAAATTTGGCGCATTTTCACAAAGAAATGGTATGACTCGTAATTTAGCTTTATTGTAATTTTCTGGCGGCTAAATATTGGTACATTTGCCAACGGGTGTTAACATCGAGTTGGGCTTCTTTGAGGAGTTCTTTTGCTGTTTCTGGGTTAATTTTGGTTAACATTTTAAAACGGTTTTCCATGTACATGGAATTTTCTATTGGTATGCGAGGGGTGCGAGAATCGAGTTGTAGGGGGTTTTCTCCCTGTTTAATGCGGTCGGGGTGATAGCGATATAATAACCAGCGTCCAGAGTCTACAGCGGCTTTTTGGTTTTGCATGGCTGTACTCATGTTGATACCGTGAGCAATACAATGGCTGTAGGCAATAATTAATGATGGACCTTCGTAAGCTTCGGCTTCTAAGAAAGTTTTCAGGGTTTGTTCATCTTTTGCGCCCATTGCTACACTAGCAACATAAACGTTACCGTAGGTCATAGCGATTAAACCTAAGTCTTTTTTAGTTGAGGGTTTACCACCTGCGGCGAATTTTGCTACTGCACCTTTAGGGGTAGATTTGGACATTTGACCGCCAGTATTAGAGTAAACTTCTGTGTCTAATACGAGAATATTAAGGTTGCGGCCACTAGCGATTACATGATCTAATCCACCGTAACCAATATCATATGCCCAACCGTCGCCACCAATGATCCAAACACTTTTTTTCACTAAATAATCAACGAGGGATTGAAGATTTTGGATTTTGGATTTTAGATTTGTTATATCATTTTTTGGTAGAGACTTTCCATGTAACGTCTCTACATTATTTAACATTTCATCTAGTTTTTCTTTCAGGATAGAAACTCGTTCTCGTTGAGAGTAAATATCCGATTCGTCTTTTTGTTCAGCGTTGAGGATATCTGTGACTAGGGTTTCACCTATTTGGGGTGCAAGTTGTTGGAGTAAATAAGCGGCAAATTCGGCTTGTTTGTCTATGGAAACCCGGAAACCTAAGCCAAATTCGGCGTTATCTTCAAATAGACTGTTAGACCAAGCAGGACCTCTACCTGCGGCATTTTTTGTCCAAGGTGTGGTGGGTAAGTTACCACCATAGATAGAGGAACAACCGGTGGCGTTGGCAACGATCATGCGATCGCCAAATAATTGTGTTACAAGTTTAATATAAGGTGTTTCTCCACATCCAGCACAAGCACCAGAAAACTCAAACAACGGTTCTTGCATTTGTTGTTGATTAATATGATTTAACTTTAAATTCCGTCTATCTGGGTTAGGCAGATTTAAGAAGAAATCCCAGTTTTCTCGTTCTTGTTCTCGCAATAGTTTTTGCGCTGCCATATTAATGGCTTTTTTGCGCGGTTCGGCTTTATTTTTGGCGGGACAAACATCAACACAAATACCACAACCTGTACAATCTTCTGCTGCTACTTGAATGGTAAACTTTAAATCATGCCAATCATGTTCTTTGGCATTTGCACTTTTAAAAGTTGTTGGGGCATTTTCTAATTCTTCTGGTGCATATACCTTAGCGCGAATGACACTATGAGGACACACCATCACACATTTACCACATTGAATACAAACGTCAGCATCCCACACCGGAATTTCTTCAGCAATGTTGCGTTTTTCCCATTTAGATGTTCCTGTGGGATATGTACCATCTACAGGTAATGCACTTACAGGTAAATCATCACCTTCACGGACTATCATTTTCCCTAATACATCACGAATAAAAGCAGGTGCATTATTGAGGATAGGTGAAATTTGAGTATTTTCTTGTTCCCTGTTCCCCGTTCCCCGTTCCCTAATTTCATGAAGATTTTCTAAGGTTTTATCAACTGCTTGCATATTCATTTGTACAAGTTCTTCGCCTTTTTTACCGTAGGTTTTACGAATAGATTTTTTAATTTCATCTATAGCTTCTTCTCTTGGTAAAACACCAGAAACAGCAAAGAAACAAACCTGCATAACGATGTTAATATGTCCACCCATTCCCGCTTCACGGGCGACTTTATAGGCATTAATGACATAGAATTTGAGATTTTTGTTAATTATCTCTGTTTGCATGGTGGTAGGTAATTTATCCCACACTTCATTTCTGTCATAATGTGAATTTAGTAAAAAAGTGCCACCAGGAATAATATCTTTCAATATCGGGAATTTCTCGATAAAATCCCATTGGTGACAAGCGACAAAGTTAGCTTTAGTAATTAAATAGGTAGAATGTATTGGTTGATCACCAAAGCGTAAATGAGAGACTGTGACAGAACCAGATTTTTTAGAATCGTAAACGAAATAACCTTGGGCATAATTATCTGTTTCTTCGCCAATAATTTTAATTGAGTTTTTATTTGCCCCCACTGTACCATCTGCACCTAAACCATAAAAAATTGCCCTAACTATATTGTCAGCTTCAATGTTAAATTCGGGATTATATGCTAAACTGGTATGGGTAACATCATCATTAATCCCGACAGTAAAATGATTTTTTGGTGTTTCTAAATCCAAATTATCAAATACCACTTTTACCATTGCTGGTGTAAATTCTTTAGAAGATAAACCATATCTTCCCCCCACAATCAATTTTAGATTTTGGATTTTGGATTTTGGATTTGCTTCTTGAATTGCAGTGATTACATCTACATATAAAGGTTCACCAATTGCCCCTGGTTCTTTTGTTCTATCTAAAACAGCAATTTTGCGAATAGTTTGGGGAAGAGAATCAATAAATCTTTGGGTATCAAAGGGACGATATAATCTAACTTTGATAACTCCGACTTTTTCACCTTGTTGATTGAGATAATCTACGGTTTCATGAACTGTTTCACAACCAGAACCCATGAGAATAATTATTTTTTCTGCTGCTGGATGTCCATGATAATCAAATAGTTGATATTTTCTCCCTATATTTTGGGCAAATTCATCCATTACCTGTTGAGTAATATCTGGACAAGCTGAATAAAAAGAGTTTACTGTTTCCCTGGCTTGAAAATAAACATCAGGGTTTTGGGCTGTTCCTCGTAATACCGGATGATCAGGTGTTAAAGCCCGTGAACGATGGGCAATTACTAACTCTATGGGAATAAATTTTTGTAAGTCTTCAGTTGTTAATATTTCTACTTTATTGACTTCGTGGGAAGTGCGAAAACCATCAAAAAAGTGTAAGTAAGGTATCCGAGATAATAAAGTTGCTTTTGTGGAAATTAGGGCAAAATCATGGGCTTCTTGCACAGAAGCAGCGCATAACATGGCAAAACCTGTGGTTCTTGCGGCCATGACATCACTATGATCTCCGAAAATGGAGAGGGATTGGGCTGCAAGCGATCGCGCCGCAATATGAAATACTGTAGGTGTAAGTTCACCGGCAATTTTGTACATATTTGGTAGCATCAACATTAACCCCTGAGATGCTGTAAAGGTTGTTGTCAGTGAACCAGTTTGTAAAGCCCCATGCACAGCACCTGCAACCCCCCCTTCACTCTGCAACTGCACCACCGCAGGAACAGTTCCCCAAATGTTCGGTTTTCCCTCACTCATCCAAGTATCAGACCATTCCGCCATCGGTGAAGATGGTGTAATCGGGTAAATGGCAATAACTTCGTTTAATTGGTAAACGACTTTAGCCACAGCTTCATTACCATCTATAGTTGCAAAGGGTTTCATTTTTATATTCCTTAACCTTAAATAACTACCAAAACATCCAGTCAGGATTCAGGAGTAAAACTAGTACCGCAGGGCGTTCGTCAAAAGTCAAAACGAATATACAATGAGCTTTCCAGTAGTTTGGAATGGTCTATTTATTTCCGCCGTGCTGTACTAGATAGGAACAAAATCCCAAATTATTAGTTTTAGGGAATAACTTTCTGCTGAGTTACTCTACCTTTTGACTTAAGTAGGTGGGCCTTAAAAATTGTCGTTGGGGCAAGGGAAAAGGGAACTCTTAACTGGGAACAGGAAGAGAGTTTTGAGTGATTTTACTTTTCTTCACATACCTTTAAATTTTTCTGTTCACCTACTTAGTAATTGATATGAATCCTTGTAACTATAACTATTAACAAAAGACTCAAATATCTGCTTTTTGTTTACTAGCTGTTCCAGGACTTTGACGGTTTTCTTTAATTAATCGGCTGTAAGTCCGTTGAGGAATATAGTGAATGGGATTGTAATCAATACAACGTAAAATCAGTACACAAGCCCAAGAATACCGTCCATCAGCAATAGCTTCAATGATATGATTGAACTGTTCGGGAGTGATGGCACTATGAAAATCGTTCTGAGCAGAAGAAGCTTGATAGTTCATAACTAACCCTGATCTAATCTTGTAGGATGGAAAGTTAATAATTCGTAAATATTCAGAACAGAAAATCTTTTTAGTCCAAACTAATTAGACTTTTATAGTCAAGTTTAGGAATTTTACTCCTGATTTGACAAGCCTTTTAAGTCCTGACTTTTTATCTCCTAAATTCCGAATAATAGGGAGAAATCAAGGGGATATTTGTGCAATCACAGCAATATATACAGATGATATGCACAGGATTTAATTCTCTTGGTGAATAACTTCGATATCTAAATTCGAGTATAGCGATAACTTACCGATTAAATATCAACATTATTTGTGGTTATGAGAGAATTTTATTAATTTTCTGTGAGGTTTTGTGAGCATTGGTATACATTCAATCAGTGATATCTCATTAGCAATTTGTAATCTAAATAGATTAAATCCTGCAATTTTTGAGTGTATAAATTGAAAAAATTACTGAACACATTACCCTTGTGTTAGTAAAAATACAGGCAAATTTCTAGCATTGTATGCCCAAGTTGATTGTTTGGTAAAAAATAGGAAATACAGATATTCGTATTATGACACTATTTAAATAGTCATACAACATTGAGATATTTCCTGTTTACAGTTTTGTAAATACTCCTTGTGACACTATTATATGCAGAATACTATGTTTCCCGTAACTAGTCAGCCAAATTGGCACTTTGTTTCTATAAATACTATAGAAAATATCGGTTACAAATTGTGAATTAAATAACTATTTAAATACTGTCACAAGGGGTATTTACAAAATTGTATATAAAATGTACTCCAATGTTGCATGACTATTTAAATACTGTCACAAGGACTATTTACAAAATTGTATATAAAATGTACTCCAATGTTGCATGACTATTTAAATACTGTCACAAGGGCTATTTACAAAGCATTAAATCAAAATTGATTTAGTGATGTATGACTATTTAAATAGTGGCACAAGGACTATTTACAAAATTAAATCTGCCATAAAAACAAAAACATAAATTTATTTTCAATTATTTTTAATATTTTGGCTAAATTAGTTACACTTCATCACGAAATACCCAACCTACAAAATTCGTTGAGGATATGAGTATTCAGTATATGTAATATTTGATTCTTATTTTAATGGACTATTAAAAAAGTGTCACAAGTAAGATATACAAAATGGTAATTAATATACTTCAGAACTATGCTGTAACGAATAGATATTTCTCTATCTATAAGAAGAGGTAAGGGTTCATCCTTTAGCTAGAAGTAAATGGTTGAGTAACTTATTTACGATTAACTCGGAACAGTATATCAATAATTCTGACCTTCGCTAGAGTTTGGTAATGTACAATGTATAAATTGGTGCAAACTATTATTAACAGTGATGAAAAAAATGCTTTAGGTGAGTTTATCTTAGGATTGGGTAATAATCATAAACGTTACTTTTTAAGAAACGAGATTTTACAAGCATTTGCAGATTATTGTCACCAATTCCAAAAACCTGCTTATTTTTATCACTCTTCCTCACTAGGAACATTTATTCAGTACACACATGAAATAATTCTAGATAGTGAAAATACTTGGTTCGTCCTTAGACCAAAAATTGCCAGTCAAGAGGTATGGTTATTAAGCGCTGATTTGACCAAGTTTGACTTAATGACACCACAAGCATTATTAGATGTGAGCGATCGCTTAGTCAACCGTTACCAACCCCACATTTTAGAAATTGATCTTCATCCCTTCTACCCAGCAGCGCCGAGAATTAGTGATTCTCGAAACATTGGACAAGGTTTAACCGTTCTTAATCATTATTTTTGTAATCAATCATTAACAGATCCTGAATATTGGATTCACGCATTATTTCAATCACTACAGAGATTAGAATATAATGGCATTAGCCTATTAATTAGTAATCACATTTATTCAGGATTACAACTAACCAAACAAATCAAACTAGCTTTAGAATTTGTTAGTAATTTATCTCCCCATACACCTTATGAAAAATTTGGTTGTCATCTCCAAGAACTTGGTTTAGAACCAGGTTGGGGTAACAATGCAGCCAGAGTTAGAGAAACCTTAGAACTTCTCGAAAAACTCATGGATAATCCCGAACCTGCCATCTTAGAAACCTTTGTTTCTCGAATTTGTGCAGTTTTCCGGGTCGTCCTCATTTCCATACATGGTTGGGTTGCACAAGAAGATGTTTTAGGCAGAGATGAAACATTAGGACAAGTTATTTATGTTTTAGAACAAGCCCGCAGTTTAGAAAACAAAATGCGAGCAGAAATTGAACTTGCAGGTTTAGATACATTAGGAATTAAACCCCATATCATTATATTAACTAGACTAATTCCCCATTGCGAAGGCACATTTTGTAACTTACCATTAGAAAAAGTTGATGGTACAGAAAATGCTTGGATTTTGCGCGTTCCTTTTGTAGAATCTCAACCAGAAATTACCAACAACTGGATTTCTAAATTTGAAATTTGGCCTTACTTAGAAAAATTTGCTCTGGCTGCCGAAACAGAACTTTTAAAACAATTTCAAGGCAAGCCAAATCTAATTATTGGTAATTACAGTGATGGTAACTTAGTCGCTTTTATCCTCTCCCGAAAAATGAAAGTTACCCAATGTAACATTGCCCATTCCCTAGAGAAACCCAAATTTCTATTTAGTAACTTATATTGGCAAGATTTAGAAGCACAATATCACTTCTCCGCCCAATTTACCGCTGATTTAATCAGCATGAATGCCGCAGATTTCATCATCACATCATCCTATCAGGAGATTGTCGGTACACCAGATACAATGGGACAATATGAATCTTATAAATGTTTCACCATGCCCAACTTATATCATGTAATTGATGGCATTGATTTATTTAGTCCTAAATTCAACATGGTTCTCCCAGGAGTTAGTGAAAATATATTTTTTCCCTACAACGAAACAACCAATAGAGAATCCCACCGTCGTCAACATATCCAAAATCTGATTTTTCAGGCAGAACACCCACAAATTTTCGGTAAATTAGAACATCCCCATAAAAAACCAATTTTTTCTGTTAGTCCTACTACCTCAATTAAAAACCTCACAGGTTTAGTGGAATGTTTCGGTAAAAGTCAAGAATTACAAGAACAATGTAACCTAATTTTATTAACTAGTAAACTGCATCCAGATTCAGGAACAAACCCCGAAGAAATTCAAGAAATAGAAAAAATTCACGCGATTATTCATCAATATCATCTTCACCATAAAATTCGCTGGTTAGGAATGCGTCTTCCTTTGAGCGATATCGCCGAAACCTATCGTGTAATTGCCGATTTTCAAGGAATTTATATTCACTTTGCCCTTTATGAATCCTTTAGCAGAAGTGTTTTAGAAGCCATGATTTCTGGATTACCAACTTTCACAACTCAATTTGGTGGTTCATTGGAAATTATTGAAAATCACGATCAAGGATTTAATCTCAATCCCACAGACCTCGAAGGAACAGCCAAAACAATTACTAACTTCTTAGAAAAATGTCATGATTATCCAGAACATTGGCTAGAAAATTCCCAATGGATGATTGAACGCATTCGCCATAAATATAACTGGAATTCTCACACCAATCAACTTCTATTATTAGCCAAAATGTTTAGTTTTTGGAACTTCGTTTATCCTGAAGATAACGAAGCTAGAGATCGTTATATGGAAAGTTTATTTCATCTGCTTTATAAACCTATCGCTGACAGGATTTTATCATAACATATCGGCAAATTCAGAAAGTAGGAGCGCAGGGCGTGCGCCCAGGAGAGATTCAGAATTAAAACCCGTTTAATCTTCATCTTAAACTTTGCGCCTTTGCTCCTTTGTACCTTTGCGCGAAACATAAATTTAAATTATTGAGACATAATCCAAAATCATGGATAAAAAAGACCATTTTCGTAACCTTAGCTATACAGATTGGATATTAACTGAAACCCAGTTTAATCCCGAATATTTACACAGCCGAGAAACCATTTTCACCATCGGTAATGGCTATTTAGGAACAAGAGGAACATTTGAAGAAGGCTATCCCCGTGCATTATCAGCGACATTTATTAACGGCGTTTACGATGATGTTCCCGTAGTTTACACCGAACTCGTTAACTGTCCAGATTGGCTACCATTAACATTTATAATTGAAGGAGAACGCTTTCGCCTTGATCAAGGTAAAACATTAAAATATCACCGTAAACTAGACTTACATCATGGCATTCTTAGTCGTTGCTTACGTTGGTGTAGTCCCAATGGTAAAGTAATAGATATCCATTTTGAACGCTTTGCTAGTTTAGCTGATCAACATATAGTAGGGCAACGTTGCCAATTAACACCGATAAATTTTGATGGTTTAATTGAAATTCAAGCCAGTGTAAACAGCTATTCAGAAAATCAAGGATTCAATCACTGGGAAGGATTAGATCAAGGTAAAACTACACAAGGATTCTGGTTGCATAGTCGCACTCGCAACAGCCGCATAGATGTCGGTATAGCGGCCAAAATAAATATTTCGGAAACTAATACAGACTTCCAAATTAATACCACACCTGGTTATCCGGGCTTGAATATGACTGTTATAGGTCAAATTCAACAGACAATTACTATAGCAAAAATTGTGAGTATTTTTACATCTAATGAAATTGCCGAACCAGTTGCCACCGCTAAAGAAAAACTCGTAAGTTTACCAGATTACATAACTTTAATTGATGCCAATGCCCAAGCCTGGGATACAGTTTGGCAACAAAGTGACATTATTATTGAGGGAGATGTTACAGCGGCTTTTGCAGTGCGTTACAATCTGTTTCAGTTACTAATTGCTGCACCTAGAAATAATCCTCAAGTCAGTATACCTGCAAAAACCCTATCCGGCTTTGGTTATCACGGTCATATTTTTTGGGATACAGAGATTTTTATTCTGCCATTTTTTACCTTTACCCAACCAAACTTAGCCCGTAATTTACTCAGTTACCGTTATCATACTTTACCAGGGGCGCGACGCAAAGCCGCCCATTATGGGTATCAGGGGGCGATGTTTGCTTGGGAAAGTGCGGTAACTGGAGATGAAGCCACACCGCGCTGGTCACTACGAAGTGACTTTTATGCCGAAGATATCCGTATATGGTGTCGCGATCGAGAAATTCATATTAGTGCGGATATTGCTTACGCCATTTGGTATTATTGGCAAGTGACAGAAGATAATGAGTGGATGCGAGATTATGGTGCAGAAATTATTTTAGATACCGCCATTTTCTGGAGTAGTCGAGTTGAATTTAATCCCCAATTAGAATGTTATGAAATTCGTGGAGTTATTGGTGCAGATGAATATCACGAATCAGTCCATAACAATTGTTTTACAAATCGGATGGTTCAATGGCATTTAGAAAAATCTTTATTCATCTATAATTGGCTGCATTCCACTTTCCCAGAAGTAGCTATAAAACTGGAGCAAAAATTACAAATCACCTCCGAAGTCCTCACAGATTGGCGCGAAATTATCACTAAAATTCTCATGCTTCACAATCCAGAAACCTTACTAATTGAGCAATGTGAGGGATTTTTTCAACTAGATGATATTAACTTAGCCGCTTATGAACCGCGAGAAAAATCAATCCAAATTATTTTGGGGATGGAAAAGACCAATCAAGGACAAGTAATTAAACAACCAGATGTATTAATGCTTCTGTATTTGATGCGAGAATCTGCCGATTTTCCCTATAATCAGTCAACATTACAGGTAAATTGGGACTATTACGCCCCCCGCACAGATATTAGTTATGGTTCTTCCTTGGGACCGGCCATTCACGCCATTTTAGCCGCTGATTTAGGCAAATCACAGGAGGCTTATGAATGCTTTATGCAAGCGGCAATGGTAGATTTAGAAGATAAACGCGGAAATACCCAAGATGGGATACATGGCGCTAGCGCTGGAGGCATTTGGCAAGCTGTAGTATTCGGTTTCGGTGGTATTCAATTTCGGGAAAATGTCCCCGTTGCCCATTCTCACCTACCCCCAACTTGGACAAGGCTGAAATTTAAGTTACAGTGGCATGGTAAATGGCACGAGTTCGATTTGCGTCAGGAATTGCCAAGGGTAGGGAAAACTAACATCCGGGGCGTGATTTTTGATTTAGATGGCGTGTTGACTGATACCGCAGAATATCATTACCAAGCTTGGCAAAAGTTAGCCAATGAGGAAGGGTTATTTTTTAATCGAGAAATTAATGAATCCTTGCGGGGTGTGTCTCGTCGCGCTTCTTTGATGTTAATTATTGGTAATCGAGAATATTCAGAAGTGCATATTCAGGAAATGATGGCTCGAAAAAATGATTATTATGTAGAACTAATTCATAATATTACACCCGCAGATTTATTACCAGGGGCTGTGGCTTTGTTGGATGAATTGCATCAAGCTGGGATCAAAATCGCCATTGGTTCTGCTAGTAAAAATGCCCGCATGGTGATTGAAAAATTGGGAATTGGTGGTAAAGTAGATGTTGTTACTGATGGTGATACTGTCCAAGCCGCCAAACCAGCGCCAGATTTATTTCTTAATGCTGCCAACCAGTTAGGAATTCCCCCAGATGAATGTGTGGTTTTTGAAGATGCATCCGTAGGTATTACAGCCGCTAAAGCAGCAAATATGTGGGCGGTAGGCTTGGGACCAGAGGAGAGGGTGGGGGCTGCTGATGTGGTTTTGCCTAGTTTAGCCGGAGTAATATGGGAGGAACTGATTAGGAGTTTATTTCACGCAGAGGCGTAGAGGCGCGGAGAGTGAGAGTTTGGGAGATGGTATTTTGAATTTGCTTCTTGATTTCTGTGATAGTCAATTGCCGAGAAGTGCGCGAACTTCGTTATCTGTGGTTTGGCTAAAATCATCGTACCATAAACCAATTGCAGACATAATTTCTGGAGATTGCAAACAAACTACGTCATCCACTTCTAAACGCAATTCTTCACAAGTATTTAAGGGGGCAACTGGAACTGCAACAACAATTTTTGCTGGCTGTTGTTGCTGAATAACGGTTAGTGCAGCCCGCATAGTCGCACCCGTAGCAATACCGTCATCTATTAAAATAACTATCTTATTTTTAACATTAATTGCGGGTTTATTCCCTCGATAAGTCTGATTTCGTCGTCTTAATTCTTGCAGTTCTTGGTTAACTACAGCGGTAATTTGTTCTTGATCTATTCCTAAAGAGTCAATTACATCTTGGTTGAAAACGATAATATTTTCAGAAGCTATCGCCCCCATTGCCAGTTCTTTGTGTCTAGGTACACCAAGTTTTCTGACTATGCACACATCCATTGCCGCATTCAAAAGTTTAGCAACCTCAAAGGCTACAGGTACACCACCACGAGGTAAAGCCAGTACCAATACATCCTCACGGTTACTATAAGCTTGCAAATGTTGAGCTAACATTTGACCAGCTTGAATGCGGTTAGAGAATTTTTTGCTCATGACACTTGTAATACTTTCTTTAAAGCAATTTCAACCTGTGCATACTCATTAATCAACTGTGACACCAATTCTAAAGACCCTGCCAAATTGGCATTCTTCCTTTTCAATTCTAACTCTAAGCAAAGCTGATGGACATCCATTGCTCCCAAAGAAGCACTGCTAGACTTTAAGTTATGGGCTGTTTTTCCCATATTATCAGCATCTCTCTGGCTTGCAGATGTTATAAATTGCATCACTAGTATCTGTATTCGTAGACACTTTCAGGACTAAAGCCCTGAGAATGTCAACGAATACCTCTCTTTTTCCATAGCAAGGCGTAGTTGCATTTGTATAACTAAGTCATCATTTACAACTAACAGTAATGTATGATTTGTGTGAATAGAGGGAGTCACTACTTGTATTTTCCTCGCTAAACTTGAATTAATATTACACTCAGTGCATACATTATACTTATGACAATCAATTTTACATTTAATTGGTTTTCACGTTCAAGGCATATTCCTTAAACCTTTCCAAATCTGCTTGAATTGTGGATTCTACCACTTTTCCTAAAAATAAGTTATCCATAAGTTTACCAATTAGTCCAGGAATAGCATAGGAAACTGTCATTTTCACAATACTTATATCATGGCGATTATAAAAGCGAATAGCCCCTTGATTTGGCAAACCATCAACCGATTCCCATTGAATAATTTGATTAGGAATCATTTTCGTAATTCGGGATTTCCAAGTAAATTCTAACCCTCCTGTACTTAGTTTCCACAGAGAAATTTCTGGGTTATCCGGGGAAATTGTGACTGAATCAATCCATTTCATCCATTTAGGCATTTGCTCTAAATCAGACCACAATCCCCATGCTAGTTCTATGGGAACTTCTACTTCTACTTGGACGCTGTGTTCTAACCATTCACTCATAGGATTTTAGATTTTAGATTTTAGATTTTAGATTGGTAATGGGTAATTGGTAATTGGTAATTGGTAAACTTTTACTTATTCCCTATTCCCTATTCCCTCTTAACTGTTCCCAGTCCCCAGTCCCCAGTCCCCAGTCCCCAGTCCCCAGTCCCCAGTCCCCAGTCCCCAATACCTATTTTTTAACACTTTCGAGAATTACTTTAGCCGCACGTTTTCCAGAGACTGTTGCTCCTTCCATGCTGTCAATATAATCTTGTTGTGTGTAACTTCCAGCTAGGAAAAAGTTAGGAACAGGTGTTTTTTGATTGGGACGGTAGACATCCATTCCTGGTGCTTCTCTGTACAAAGATTGAGCCAGTTTGACGACACTATACCAAGTCATGTTTAAATCTCTTGACGAGGGGAACAGTTCATGAACTTGTTTGAGAACGTGATTAGCGATCGCTTCATTACTTTGTTTAATGAAAGGATCTCCCGGTGTCAATACCAGTTGCAATAATGAACCCTCCCCAGGACGATAATAATCGGCAGGACTAGTCAAAGCCAAATCAGCAAAACAGGAGAAATCAGCATCAGCAGTATACAACAAATTATCTATCCCTGCTGCCTGTAAGGGTGGTGTCACTCCGCCTTTACCCCGTTTTTTCTCATCTTGTAGTTCTGTCACCCAACCATCAAAACGTAGCTGCACTGTAGCGACGGGGACAGCATCTAGTTTATAAATGTTATCAAATTCTGGCCATTTTCGCCAAGGTTGGGGTAAAACTCGCTGAATTCCGGGAACATCACAAGCGCAAAGATAAGCATCAGCAGTGATCACCTCTTCTGCATCACCTTGGGCAACTAATATCCCAGTCACTTGGGTTTGTTCTCCAGACTCAGCAAATTTAATTTCTCGGACTTGACGACGGGTGTATATTTTTGTGCCTCTTTCTTCTAAATACTTAACAATAGGTTTGTGTAAATATTCCTGGGGTGAACCTTCCAACATTCGCAGAATTGAAGCTTCTGTTCTGACTGCAAAAAACTGGAAAATTGTCAACATACACCGGGCGGATATATTATCACAATCTATAAATCCCAAGGCGTAAGCAATAGGATTCCAGAGACGTTTGATGCTGCCTTTACTGCCTCCGTGACTATAGAACCAGTCGGAAAAACTGATTTTATCTAATTTGCGAATAGTTTTCATTGCCCCGTCAAAGTCTACCAAACCTTGAACTATTGGGCTAGTCCCCAGAGCGATCGCATTTTGGATTTTATCCCGTACCGAAAGTTGAGAAGTGGTAAAAAACGCCTTTAATCCATTAAAAGGCGCACCCGTGAAAAAGCGAAAATCTAACGCCCCAGTTTGTCCGCCTTTATTGATAAAAGTATGACTATGTTCCTTGAGGCGTAAGTTATCACCAGCCCCCACCTTCTCCATTAACTCAAACAGATTGTAGTAGCAGCCGAAAAAGACGTGCAGCCCCATTTCAATATGGTTGCCGTCACCATCCACCCAACTGCTAACTTTACCCCCCACAAACGGACGAGACTCGAAAATTTCTACTTCACAGCCAGCATCTACTAAATCTACAGCAGTTGCTAACCCTGCTAATCCCGCACCCACAATTGCAACGCGCATTCCCTCTTCCTTGTTCAGTTTCTTTACAAATTGTAACTGAATTAGTCGGTTGTCAGTTGTTAGTTGTCAGTTGTCAATATCTTTTCCCTGCTCCCTGCCCCCTACTCCCTGCTCCCGGTCGTCTATCACCCTCCTGTAATCTCTTCACCTTGAGGGAGACTTCTAATCAGTTCTCGAATCACATCTGTGGCTGGTCTACCTGTCTGTTGACAATATTTTTCTAGTTTTTCTGCCTCTTGTGTGGCTAGATTCACTGTTATGCGTTTAACCGCCCATTTTTTGTTTGTCATTATCATGCACTTTGCTGTATATTAACTTGATTTAGAGAGTTTGGTCACTCAAAACAAAAATGAGACTATGAGAGTTAGTCTGAATTAAAAATGTAACAAAAATACTAATCTTATTTAAAATCTTTAGTTTGTCAACTACTTACCCAAATAAATTTGGCGATAACCTTGCTTGAATACTGGAAACTCCTGGTAATTTTAGCCTGAGTGTCATTGATTCGACCTATCAATGTGTAAATAGGGAACAGGGAAGAAAATAGATCAGGATAATCTTACAAGAACAAGATTGGATTGTTATAGATATCCTGTAATTTAATTTATAAATTCTAGGTATATCTATTGATTTAGTCAACCGTTTCCAAGCTTAATTCTTCCGAGGAAAGTACATGAGCTTCTAATAAAGCCATCATATCTCTTAACTGGGGATTACCACGAGAAGCTCCAGTTAATCCTTTGGCAATAATTAACCCACAATGTCCTTTAGTATTTTGACACCGTTGATGCCATTTTCGCTTGGCTTCTATATGCACTGGGTCGTCATCTAAAAATTGCCCAAACAAAAATAATTCACTGTTATGCGTTTGTAATAAACCTAAATCGTATAGATCATCATCTACTGGATCTGTGACGGTGTAAAAGCAGATGGCGTTTAATCCTCCAGCGGCTTGAATATTTTCAATAATTCCTTTAGCTTTAGGACGGGAGGTTTGAATGACAATCACAGGTAAACCATCACCGGCTGGTTCAAATTCCCCTGCTGCTTGGTAATTAGGTGCTTGACGCAGGTGATTTAATGTTTCCCAGGGTAAGACACCCAAACTCATGAAAGCATCCTCTGGGATTAAATCGTCTCTTAAGGCTTCAAATATGGAATCATCTTCGTCGTCTTCATCTTCGTCATCTAAATCAAAACCAGCCATTTCCTCTAGTTCTGCTGTCAATTCTGGCATGGTAGAAACGATGACAGTTAAGGATTTGCGATTGTTGCCGGGTTCTGGTAGGGAAATTCGATAACGTTGGCTCAGGGTAAGAAAATCTTCGTCATATAATTGCCGATGGTGGTCACGGAGAAACCGCAATAAACTTTCTACGGCAACAAAAGTGAGTAGTGCTTCTTCTTCATACAAAACGGAACGTAACCCTTCTAGGGGGTGAATATTGCCGAAGGTAGGTTGAATTTCGGACAGGGGCATTTGTGCCAAATTACCCAAATCATCATCTTCGTTGTCGTGCAGGGAGTCAAAGGTGAGAAATAGACAGTCTTGTTTAAGGAAGGCTTCTTCTAAATCTTGATTTAGTTCATCTTCGTCAGCTAAAACAGCAGCCCGAAACCGTTTGAGGGAATCTTCCGAACGATAAAACAAAATTCCATATTCAATGCCCAACATTCCCATGACGGATGCATAGAGTTTTTCTACGTCCCATTGATTGATTTCTATGGATAAAATTTGCTGTTCTTCTAGAAATCTCCAAGGGGCAGCTTGCCAGACTTCTAAGGCTTTATCATGGAGGAGTTTGGCGTATTTGGGGGGTAAGTCGGGAGTTTGGCTATCAATGACTTCGGCAAAGGAGCGAAATAGTTCGTCAATTATCGGTAATTCCGGTACGTAGTCGATGGCAATGTCTAAATCCTGCAAGACTCCGCGCAGGTAAAATTGAATTTCCCGATCGCGCACCACTATTCTTTGTGGTCTACCGGGTTTAGCTGGGCTTTGGGGATGTTCTATTGCCCGCATGAGGGTACGCACAATGGCTTCGGGACCCAGGGCGGGGTCTATCATGTCCATACCTCTAACAATGCCTTCTGAGGCATCTACCCAAAGAATGCAGTCTCCTTTGGTGTCTGGATCTGTAAATGGGGTGTGTGGTGATGACAATGGACGGCGATCGCCCTCCCATACAGAAGGAATCTGGGTTAATTTCTGCAACCGGCGACTGGTAGAGCGATTAAAACTTGTCATAGAGTAAGTGAATCAAAACAAAGCGATTGAGAATGGGAATTTCGGGAATGGTTAATCTTTCAACACACCTAACCCCTCAATTCTAGGATAAAAATCTCAGGTTGCTGACAAAGGAACAACACTTGATAGAGAAGGGATTATTCTAAAATTTTCTCCTATCTTTCTATCTTCCCATCTTCTTATGCTTTTTTGCCGTCGTAATGTCGCTAAAATAAATACAAAAACATTCATAGCAACTCAGAGGTACAAGAATGCCTGCTGGGATATTGATAAAACTAGTTCAGGAGTTAAAAATTTATGACCCAAGCGACTCAAACTCAACAACGGGGAATTCTGTTATCTGACGCGGCATTGCGTCAGGTTAAGTCTCTTCAAGATAAGCAAGGGCAAGATTTATGCTTGCGGGTGGGAGTCAGACAAGGTGGTTGTTCGGGAATGTCTTACATGATGGATTTTGAGGATGTCAGCAAGATTACCCCTGATGATGAGGTTTTCGATTACGATGGCTTCAAAATTATTAGCGATCGCAAAAGTCTACTTTACCTTTACGGCTTAATGCTCGATTATAGTGATGCCATGATTGGTGGTGGTTTCCAATTCACTAACCCCAATGCCGCTCAAACTTGCGGTTGCGGTAAGTCTTTCGGCGTTTGACAGCGTACATCCCCGGCTTAAAAGACATTAACACCTAAAAACTTTTGGGATTTTAGGTGTCAATTCCGGGGTTATCAGCCTAATTTCTGATAATATTGTGAGGATTCACCGAGTCAGAAGTTAGAATATTTGTTTGCATCAGGAATACAGAGAAGCAATTTTTACCATAAATTATTAAGCTTGACGCGAAAACCCCTGATTCACAACTGACAACTGACAAAGAACAAATGACAACTGACAACTGACAAAGAAGAAATGACTAATACAATTGATTCCCTATTTGATACAGGTTTAGAACGTTATAAAGCTGGAGAATCTGTAGAATCTTTGATTCCTGTATTTAAAGAGGTATGCGATCGCTCTCCTAAAGCTAGTTCAGCCTGGATTTGTTTAGCTTGGTTATATCTCCTTGATAACAAAGGTAAATTAGCTTTCAACGCTGCTAATAAAGCCGTGAAACTCAATCCCCAAGACCCACAAGGAAGAATTAATCTAGCTTTAGCTATGCTAGAAACAGGTCAGAAAGGTTTACGGGAACACATTGATGTAGCACAACAATTGATATTTGTCAATGAAGAATGGCAAGAAGAAGTTAAAAATAGCATTGAAGATGGTTTAACCAGAAAACCTGATTGGAAAAATTTAGCCAAAGTTAAAAAATGGTTATTTGAAGAATAGGGAATAGGTGACAAGTGACAGGTGACAGGTGACAGGTGACAGGTGACAGGGAATAGGGAACAGGGAATAGGGAATAGGGAATAGGGAATAGGGAATAGGGAACAGGGAATAGGGAATAGGGAATAGGGAATAGGGAATAGGGAATAGGGAATAGGGAATAGGGAATAGTCAACGAACAACTGACAACTGACAACTGACCAATCAAAATGAAAGACAAATTATTAAACTGGCTCAATCTCATATTAGTTGCTGATGTTTTCCTCGTAATTTTTGGTTTTGGGTGGCTTGTGATAGCCGTGATTGGTGATGCTTCTGGAATTAACCTGGGATTAGATTTGTGGCACCAACTGTGGATACCAGTATTTAACCCTGCTATTGGTATATTGATGGGCGGTGCATTACTTAGTGGTATTATTAGCTGGATATCCAAAAAGCTGACTAAAAATGAGTTATAGGAGGAGTCAGGAGTCAGGAGTCAGGAGTCAGGAGTCAGGAGTCAGGAGTCAGGAGTCAGGAGTCAGGAGAAAAACCTTTTGTTAGCAAGAGTCTGACCGTTAATTGATGTCCTAACTGCCTTGGCGCTTACCATATCCTCAACTCAATTGTGCCACCAGTTGATTTTCTACTAAGGTGTTGTTGGTTAATAAGTCTTCAACTGTAACTCTTAAAAACCGTTGTTCATCTACTTGAAAATAGATTTTAATGCGATCGCTGCCGGGAAATCCTGGAGGTTTGAGTTTGGCGATTTTACTGGCATTTACACTATCATTGAGGGGTTTAACAGTAGTTACACGAGTATCCAGTTGACGAGTAATTAAGCGATCGCCATCAAAGTATATCTCTGTTGTGCCTGTTTCTGCGCCTAATTCCCCGATAATTAACTCAATGCTGGGTTGATTGTCTACGGAAGCACCTAAAACTAATTCTACGGGTTGAATCATCGGGTAAGGTTGTCCGGTTTTAATGATAGGATGCCAACTATGACTTTGATTACGGCGATCCCAATAACGCACACCATAGCTATGATAAAGATAGTCTTTGATTTCTATGCCTTGGGTGATTTGTAATGCACCATGCGCGATCGCTTCAAAAGGTAATTGACGACGGATTTTTTCGGGTTCAAAATATTGTTCTATCCATGTCTGCACCACTGGTAATTGTACAGTTCCACCAACTAATAATACTGCATTAATATCATCAATTTCAATCCCATAGCGTCGCCCTTGCTGTAATAATGTCATCATTGAATCATGCAGCTTATCGAAAAATCCGTTTTCTTTCAAAATATTTTCAAAGGTGTAAAGATCAAGATCCATTTCATAACTTTCAAAAGTTTGATCGTTAAAATAAACTTCACTAGCTTTATCGCAGGTAGATAACTGAATTTTCACTCGTTCCGCGAGTCGTGCTGTAAGAGAACTAACTGGTAAGCCTTGGGTTTTGGCAAAATAATCTACTATCCAATTATCAATATCAGTTCCGCCGAGATTTTGCCCTGCTTTGGCTAATACACGGGCTGTTTTAGTCTTTTGTTTAGAATCTTCACCTAGAGTTTTATCACCCCATTTCAGGAGAAATCCTAAAGGTTTGGTTTTAGCTTGTTTTCCCTGATCTAAGCTGACTAAAGATAAATCTAACGTTCCTCCACCAAAGTCAACAACCAAGAGAGTTCCTTGATCTGCTAAACCATACCCCAAAGCCGCAGCAGTAGGTTCATCTAACATTCGTATTTGTTCGACTGGTAGTGATTGACAAACTTTCCCTAACCAGTAACGATAGGCTTCAAAGCTGTCTACAGGTGCAGTCAAAACTAAAGAATCTATTTTCCCTTCCAGGATGGCTAATTCGGCAATTACCTGGCTTAAAAACCATTTTCCTACTTGTTCAAAGGTAATATTTTTACCATCCAGTTCTGGTAAAAAACCCTGGATATCTGCACCGATTCCACGTTTAAAGTTACGGAAAAATCTTTGATCGGTTTTTATATCTAAACCGCGATCGCATACCTGTTGTCCAGCTATAATTGTCTCCGCACTGGCATTTTCTACATAAACTAAGCTGGGTATTAGTGGTGGGTTGAGGAATTGTTGCGCTGATAAACCGGGCAGATTTAGGGTTTCTGCTTGTTGAGTGACAGGATTCCAACGAGTGATAACTGTGTTACTTGTGCCAAAATCAATAGCGATCGCCATATCTTAATATTATTTCCGAAAATAGAGAACAGAATGGAGGGGGCATGGGGATAATTACTTATTACCAATTACCCACTACCTATTACCAGAATAAACTATCTAACTAGCAACTTTTGTGGTATTAAATCTGTCAGAGTGTAAAAACTACCCAAATATCTATTTATGTCTGTTGACGCTAAAGGTATTCCCGGTTTACCTGATTTAACACATCCCCAGGAATTACTGCAATTTGGTACTCAATTACTCCAAAGTTCGCTATTATTATTTTTTTTAATTATAGCCTTGGGAGTGGCAATGGCCTTAATTAGTTTTTCTGGGCGAAGATATTCGACTGAACAAGCGGTTTTTTTTGGTCAATGGTCAATTCGTTACTTCCAATTATTACAAGGATTACAGCATTTAGCTTTAATCTTAATTTTGTTAGTAACTGGCTTTTTTCTATGTTCAACCTTAAGCAATCGTTACCATTATTGGGAACAGGCAAAAGTCTCCCAAGTTGCGGCTACTGTAGCAGGTGATAAACTCGAACAAGTTTCTCCCCAAATTCGCTACATTACTGAAGAACCTTATGTTTATACTACCCAAGTTAATGGTAAGATAGTTAAAGTTAACGACAAACAAAAAGTTACTCGTTACCTTGCTTTAGCCAGTTCAGAAATTCAAGTTAAAATTAATCAAAGTGTGGATGTCCAAAATCGTAGTTCTATTTATCAAACAGACTATACAGCTAATTACAAAGTTATTAACCAACTGAGTGATATTAATAGTTTTTTCTTGGAAATACCACCACCTAATGGTTCTTCAATATTGCGTGATTACAAAGTAGAACGGGATGGGACAAGACTAAAACAAACAAATAACGATAATTATAGTTTTCCTTTCCGCTTAGAACCAGGACAAGAAACTACTTTTAAAGTTACCTATAAAGCCGATGGTGGTCCCCGCTGGGTTTATAGTGCCACAAATCAGTTACTTTCGCAATTCCGTCTAGTGGCGATCGCTAATTTTAATAATGCTGACTTTGCCAGTGGGATTACTCCTGATAATATTAAAGTTGATGGCAAAAGTATCCAATTTACTTGGACTTTTGCCGAAAATGTGTCTGTAAAAAACCCTTTTGGTGTCTTTACTAGCACTAAACCTATTGGCAAAACTGGTATTATTCCCCGGTTATTATTGTTAGCACCAGCTTTGTTTTTATGGTGGATATTGCTGCTGTACTTATCCCTACCCATGACGTTGAAAAATGTCGTCATTGCTGGAGGTATTTTCTTTGCTTGTTTATTAACACTAACCTATCTATCACGGATAATTAATACTGAATTAGCTTGGTTGACAATTGCATTAATTTTATTAGCTTTAAGTTATGGTTTAGGCGCAAATCGTCGTGTTTCTTTAGCCGCAATTATTTGTACAATCTCTGGAGTTGTTGTACCTGTCTTTGGGTTATTAATTCCTTTTAGTGGCTTAACTTTGAGTATTGCTGGGTTACTATCAGCCACTTGGTTGGCTGTGCTACATTGGTACGGATGGTATAATTTACAAGAGAATTAGATATTATATTCCCGGCTTCTTGAAGAAGTCGGGGATTTGGGGACGTGGTATTTTAGTAGCATAAAAAAATCAAAGTTCCACCCAAACTATCCGGATGGAGTAATACAAGAGATGGATACTTAAATAGTAGATGCACCTTAATTAAACTATTACCCTCGGCTTTTAGCTGGGGGTTTTTCTTGGCTTTGGGATTTCTATTCTAGCAACTTATCAGAGGAAATGTCAAAACTTTTATTTGAAAATAGCGGGCAGCAAATTGGGGGCTAACCATAGGGCATAACCTATAAAACCGAATAGTAAAGTAATCAAGAGAGTAGCAATATAGCTAATACACATTAACAAACCATCCGATTCAATGGTGGCAACTGCTAACAGTAAAATTCCCACAGTCGGAATAGGATTGGTAAAAGGAATGGGGGAAATTAATAATATTGTTAACCAAGAGATGCACAGCCCATTAAATCGCCAAATCCAAGCATGATTAGCGACTGTTTGTAATCGGGGACGGGCAATTTTTTCTAATACCCTAGTGACGCGACGTAGATTTTGTAAGATGATTTTAGCGAAAGCGTTGGGAAATTTATAATTAGCAATTTTTTTGGGTAGCCAAGGTGTTCTTCTTCCTAAAACCATTTGCAATGATAATAATAAACAAGCACCACCTAAAGGACTACTCAAGCCTGGAGGCATGGGGAATAAAAAAGGTAATACTAGTAAGGTGATTACCAAGCTAAAACCCCGTTCAGAAGTTTCTGTCAGAATATCACCTAAAGTTAGCGGCTGTTCACTTAAACGTTCTAGAAGAGATTTAATTTCTTGAGAAAAGCGTAAATTCATAATTATGATTTTAATGATTTTTGTGATTCTTTATGATACAGCAAAATTCAGGAGTGAAAACCGCTAGATACTTGCTTATTGACAGATAGGAGTTTTGATTTTCATTTTTTACCTTGGTTACTGGCAACCTGCTGTTTAATTACATAAATATATAGTCAAGATGTCATCAAATAAATCAGGTAAATCATAGTTTAAGATGATAGTTAGGGAGCTAAAACAGCGATCGCTTGAGGAACAACCCGAAACACAGCCGGAGTATGAGTTGTGATTTCTCCATCTGTATTAATAGAATGGGGTCTGCGAGTGTATACTGTAATTTCCTGCCCTTCAAGGGCGCGAACATTTGGCGAATGAATATGTCGTCCTTGACGCATAGCCGGCAGCAAAGGCAGAATTTGCCACCAATGATCAATTTCTAAACTATAAAGATCCAGCCTTTGATCATCTATAGCTGCATCGTGAACTACAGCCATACCACCACCATAATAGCGACCATTACCTACAGCAATTTGCACAGTTTTAACATAAATTGATTCATCATTCATACGAATTTCTGCACTAAAAGGGCGAGATCTCCAAATTACTTGCAATGCAATTGCCGCGTAAGCAAATATACCCCAACGCCGTTTAATTTCCTTAGTTAATTGTTGAGTAATTTTTACACTTAACCCCAAACTAGCCACATTAAAAAAATATTTACCATTTACACAACCTAAATCAATCCTGCGTAACTTTCCAGAAGCAATAATTTGACACGCTTCCGTTAAAGAGTTAGGAATTCCTAAAGTCCTTGCTAAGTCGTTAGCAGTTCCTAATGGTAAAATCCCCAAAGGTAATTGAGTCTCGACTATCGCCTCAATAGCAGCATTCAGTGTACCATCCCCACCACCCACAATTACCAAATTTATTTCTTGTTGATAACGCCGAATCAGATCACCTAATTGATTTGGATGTTCTGTAGATTCTGTAATTATCTCTAAACCCAATTGATTTAAACAATTTATCGCTTCTTGGTAACGTTCTTGTCCTTGACGAGAATTACTATTTACTAACAATAGTGCGCGGAGACTCATTTTAGCTACCTTTTGTAGTTTGTATATGGCATTATTTACATCCATTTATTAAAAATCTCAGTGCAGGATGATCAAAAGGTTGAGACTTAACTGATTATAGAATACAGTAATATGGTTTTATCGGAATCCAGTTTGATTATTGAAAAGATCCGTAAGCTATGTTAGCGACAGCGTAACACACTAAACCCTTGCTAGTCCTGCGTTACGGATTTAATCTCATAGCGAAGTGCCATCCGCACCTGATAATACTTAATTTTGTTCATAAATCAAATAGTAATCCTATATAGCAGTCGTCAAGCTTATAGGGGTTTCCCCGCCCTCTATTTTATTGCATCCTAAAGAAAGATAACTGCTATAGTAATCATTATTTATTCCTTTTTTCTCCTCATTTCTATCTAAAGAAATATCTATTATTTAATAATATTTTGACTTGATTTTATTGATCTAGAATAGCGGCAGTTTTGCAACCCAAGATCAACATGAGTTCATCAACGATTTTACAAAACATTGAAAAACATCTTCCTCTAGTGGGAGATGTGCATACTAAAAGTCCAATTGCTTACAAAGCAACCCGTCTTGCAGTTAGTACAGTTAATGCAGTGCAAATGGCAATAGCCGAGTCTTATATCAATGGATTAGAAGTACCGGATGCTGTGTTGCGATCGCTTTTTGATAGTTGTATGCCTATCTTTTTTAAGTATTTTCCATCCCTGCTTGCACCCTATGAATGGGTATTAACAGAAACAGACCATACCGCCGAAGGTTCCCAGGAATTAATGAAGATTCAGTACGACTTACCTCAAGCTATGCTGAATACCATGTTAGGTGATGGAAAACTTATTTATCCTAAATATAGCATGGGATTGTGGGAAAAAGGAGCAACCAATCTCGAACAATCACAAATGCAAATGATTGATGATGTCATTGACAAATTAGACATCAAAGATGGTGATCATATTTTAGATTTTGGCTGTGGTTGGGGCTGTGTAGCTAATTATATTCTTGCCAAATTTCCCCATGTCAAATTCACAGGAATTAACTTGAGTCACCACCAATGTGAATATATGCGTCAGAAAATGCAAGATCCTGAAAGTTACCTTAGTTCCGGTCGTTTTACTCTCTACGAAGGAGATTTAAACGATGCCCAATTTGAAACAAAATTTGACAAAATTCTCTCAATTGGCGTTTTTTGTCATGTAGGTAATTTAACAAAGGCTTTCCGAAAACTGGCATCTTTTCTCAAGGATAACGGCAAAGTTTTTATTCATATTATCACAGTCCGTACCCCCAATAACATATCCAGTGTTTTCACTCACAAATACATTTTTCCTCATGGTCGTTACTGGAAATATGACGCAATTACCAGCCACAATCAAGACCTGAAAACTATTGACCAATGGTATCTTAATGGTTCTAATTATTCCCGAACTTTTGCCAGTTGGTTAAAAAACTTTGATAATTCTCAGGCAATAGTCAAAGATTTGGACTACGGTATTGACTATGCTAAATTTCGTCGCATCTGGAGATTTTATTTAATTTGGTTAGGTGCTAATTTCGCCAGTTGCGATGGTGAATACAACGGTAATGGACAATACTTAATGGTTCATGCCTAATCTTTGATTTTAGTGATAGCATTGCTTCAGTAGGTTGGGTTGACGCAAGGAAACCCAACATTATTAAACCTGATGATTAAAGTTGTTGTTGGGTTACGCTGTTGCTTAACCTAACTTACACTAGTTATAAGGAAACCCAACATTATTAAACTTGATAATTAAAGCTGTTTTTGGGTTGCGCTGTTGCTTAACCCAACCTACATTAGTTATTCTGATTCTTCGTCTCTCATTGGTTTTTGAGCCGTGTGTCGCACAAAAATAATTTGAACATTATCATCAATAATTGTAAAAATAATTCGATAGGCGTTTCTTCCCTTTCCATATATAAGTTGTCGTATTTCTTGATCAAAAAATTCATTTTCAAATGCTAGAGAACAACGAGAAGGCATTTTTTCTAGTGATAAAATAGATTTATATAATCCTTCTAACCATGTTCTAGCCTTTTGGTGAGAAATATTACTAAACCAGAAATAAGCGTTTTCTATTGCTTTCTGTGCTTCTGGTTGGATAATGATTTGATATTTATCATTCATTGGGAACTGTCTAATTTATTAAACAATTCATTAAAGAAATCTTCGGCTTTTTTTCCTTCACCTTTCTGCATTTGTTCTAAGCCAAGTTTAATACCTTTTAAGGTTTCTACTAACTCAGCAGCATCTAATAGTTCTTGATAAGATTCTGCATCTTGAACAACTAACTCGGCTTTTCCGTTGACAGTGAGAACTAAGGGGTGTTTTGTTTTTTTAATCTGTTGTAGAAATTCAGTAGTGTTACGCTTAAATTCGGTGAGGGAATGTATATCTTTACTAAGATTGATCATGACCGCAAGTTTAATTAGCATCTAATTAGATGTTAATTATAATTGGTGGTATTTGTCAAGTATTTTTTGGTAACTGCTTTGAGTGGGTTGCGTTGTTGCTTAATCCAACCGTTACACCCCACATTCCGCACCCCCCCAGTGTCACAATCGGTAATTATGGCTAACGCCACGCTCCGCTATCGGATTTTTGAAGACCTGTAAGGATAATTTTGATACAAAATGGTCTAAATTTTAGGTAGCGATAGCGAAGCACTGCTGCAAGCAGTTCGCCAATCCCAAATCCCCAAACGACCAATTTTCGTTGTGTGACAGTTTAGGGTGCGGAATGTGGGTTTTAGGTCTGTGTCGTTTCAACTCAACAGCCGTCTGGTCCACAGAAATGTCTTCCGTACAGTACCTCTGCTTCACAGATATAGATAATGCCCGCATAATCGGTGAAAAACTTGATTGCGACCTGATCCGCAATCTTCTCGGCCATCTCCCGATTTTCGGTAAGTACCTCGAACTTTACATTTGAATCGGTGTCAGCAGTGTTGGGTTTACCTGTAGAGCGCACGTTACGACTGCCTTTACCGCCAGTATCCACGACCGTATAACCGGTTGCCCCGCATTCATCAATGATCTTGGCGACCTTTTTCATCAGAATCTTTTCCGTGACGATGACGAGCTTGTTAGCTTTCTTGGACATATTGCTTACCTCCTTAAATCAAGTATATTAATCTACTCCGTCTGCGGGGTCAAGGGAGAGCCGACAGACCGCGACTGGTCTGGGATTACTTGCCGCCGATCGCCTGGGCAAGTCCGATAAAGAAGGGTATACACAAACCGATCGCAATTGGCGTACCAATGGCTGTAGACGCGCCTATATATGCCGATGGATTAGCCGAAGGGATACCTGCTCGCAATGTAGGAGGACCGGAGATGTCTGAACTAGAGGAAGCGATGACAGCCAGTACCACGACACCGCCCATGCTGAAATTCATTGTATAGTGGGCAATCATACCTAGTCCGAAGGCAATTAAACCATGTATAAATGGTGCTAACACACTATAAACGACGTACCATTGGGCAACCTTACGCAGTTCACCCACTCTTGACCAAGCCTCCATACCCATCACCAGCATCAAGATTGAAAGCAAGCCGCGAAAGGCGGGATCGTAGAAGCTTTTATAGACAGTTTCCGGACGGGTGAACAGTCCCAGAGCCATTCCTAATAACATTGCCGATAAGGCAGGACCCCGGAGGCTTTCCTCAATGATCGGCCATATCTTGACCCGATTATCATCAGGATCTTTCTGCTGGCTGAGATACTCCTGCCTGGTGCTGGGATAATCACCAGCCGCAACGGGCTGCTTACTCAAAGACTCTTCCATCGCAAGTTCGGGTGATTCTTTAAGCTTCTTCTTGTTGAGGTAAATATTAGCTACCACAATCGCAGTTACGAGCGCGGGGATATCCATAAAGGGATAGAGTGCACCAGTCCATGCTTCAAATGGAATTTTTTGTTCTTCTAGTACCGTCAGTCCGGCGGCCATGGTAGAACCACTCACCGCACCAAACAACCCCCCAGTTGCGATCGCATCAACGACTTTGACCTTTGGCAGCTTGGCCAATGTATAGCGGGCGATGAATACAACCGCAATACCTGTGACTACAGCAAACAATGCGGGTAAAACCATGTCCGCTAGGTTGGAGTTACGGATCGCAATTCCACCGGTTAGACCGATTTTGGTGAGTAACATGAAGACGATGATCGTACAAATTGACTCTGGAATTACCAATTCACTACCAAGGGCGGCAATAATCATTCCACCAATCAAAAAGGCCAATGTTGGGGACTGCAACTGGGCAATAAAGTCCGTGATAAATAAGGATACAAAATCCACGAATACCTCCTTGTTTCTCCTCTAAAGAGGAGTATTACAATAGTTGAAGATGAAGTACAGTTAAGAGCATTTAGCTACAGAAAAAAACTATTTTCATCCGCCAAAAACCTGGTTGCTAATTATGCAACCATGAAAATTTGGTAATAATAAACTTTGGTAACAATTATTTCAGTTACCTAGTTTATTAGTTAGTTGAAAATATGAGTGTTAGCTAATTTCTGCCGATGCAATTTACACAACGCTGTTTGCGTTAGAGCATTTATCAATGCTGATCTAAATCTTTCAGTTCAACATTTAAGTTTTATGAAAATTTGTTTGTCAAAGTACATTTGTAAATGCTCCTTAAGTAGTGCTTAACTGTGTCCTCAGTGCAAAAAACAGCAAGTATAAAATATCTTGCCGGTTGATGATTACGGTTGACAATTTACATAAATTATGAGCTAAGGTACTACTCAAGGAGAAACCCTAGTTACCCTGAAACACAATCATGTAAAAAAATATATCCGCTTTTAGTTTTTTTGAAACCCAGGGATCAACTGTTTGATTAAAAACAGCATACAGCCTTTAGGTCGCAAAAATTAACCCAAAAACATGAATTATTAAAAAAATATTATAAATAACATATACATTATATAAGTTTTTGCTTATATGTAACCCAAAAATTGGCCGTATTCATTAATGTATAAGTTTTTCTCTATGAAAACCATTATTGATTCCTGAGAAAATAGACAAGAGGCGAAACTTAATTCGCCGCCTTTTTACTTTAACCGACATCATCATGAGCGAAACGATTAAACAAGAAATCTAACGCATAATTCCGCAGTTGATAATATTGAGGATCTTCCATAATTCTCGCTCTATCCCGTGGTCTTGCAAAGGGAATTTCCATCACTTCCCCTATTTTGGCATGAGGGCCATTAGTCATCATTACCAACTTGTCAGCCAAAAATAAAGCCTCATCAATATCATGGGTAATCATCAAAACTGTACAACGATTATCATTCCAGATTTTCAGCAACTCCTCCTGTAACTCTTCCTTAGTGATCGCATCCAACGCCCCAAAAGGTTCATCTAAAATCAGCACTTTGGGACGAATAGCCAAAGCACGGGCAATAGAAACCCGCTGTCTCATTCCTCCAGACATTTGCATAGGTTTCTTTTCCATTGCGTCGGCTAAACCCACCATTGCTAAATGTTCTCTAACAATAGAACGTTTTTCTGCTTCTGGCTTAGTTGGATAAACTGCATTTACAGCTAAATAAATATTTTCAAATGCTGTTCTCCAAGGTAGTAAGGCGTAGTTTTGAAATACGACCATTCTATCTGGACCTGGTTTTGTAATAGGTTGTCCTTCTAATAAAACTTGTCCAGTTGTCGGAAAGTTGAAACCAGAAACCATGTTTAATAAAGTTGATTTACCGCAACCAGAGTGACCGATAACGCAAAGAAATTCCCCTTGTTCAACGTTGAGGTTAACACCATCAAGAACGGTAAATGGTCCATTTTTGGTGGGATAAACTTTACAAACGTCTTTAATTTCTAGGAAAGGCTGACGGCTGATTGTGGTTGTGTTGGTAGATATTAAGTTACGGTTTTGCATTGTTTGGTAATTGGTAGGAGGTTTCGCGCAAAGACGCTAAGAAGCAAAGACGCAAAGGAAGAAAGGATGATTTTATTAGTTTTGTGGGATGGGCATCTTGCCCGTCTTTTATATTTTTGGGCAGACAGGATGTCCACCCCACAAGATTTATCCCCCCTTTAAGCTGCGGTTTTTCGGGGGGAATCTAGAATGACTTCGGCTATGGAGAAGTCGCGTTTGATTTCTAGGTCGTTAAGATAGCTAATGGGGTCGTCGGCGTTGAAGGGTTTACCATCAAATAATTGAATGGGTTGACGGGTGTAACTGATATCTAAGCCTAGTTCTCTGGCTGCTGTACTGAAAACACGGACTCGACACACTCGTTCGACGATTTCTACCCAATTTCTGGGGAAGGGAGTATCACCCCACCGTGCTAATTGAGTCATAATCCAAATTTGTTCTGTCCGACTGGGGCGGTTAATGGCAGACTCGGAATAAAATTGGTGATGGGCATATTCCCGCATCGGATGATCTAAGTCACAACTATCACTACTGGGGTTTTCCAGTTGGATATATTCAATATCTGTGCTGACATAATCCCGACTTGCTAAAATTTGGCGAATTTCTTGGGCGTTGGCAGGATCTGCACAATATTTGCAAGCTTCTAATAAGGCTTTGGTTAAGGCAATATGGGTATTTGGATAAGTTTCTGCCCAATCTTCTCGCACGCCTAAAACTTTACCGGGGTGTCCTAACCAAACTTCTAAATCTGTGGCAATTGTAAAGCCTGAACCTTCAACTGCTGCGCGATAATTCCAAGGTTCACCTACACAATAACCGTCAATAGTTCCACCTTTTAAATCTACTACCATTTGGGCAGGAGGAATATTTTTCATGTCTACGTCAATATCAGGATCAATTCCTCCTGCGGCTAACCAATAACGCAGGAGTAAATTGTGCATTGATGCGGGATGGACTACGCCCATTCTGTGTGTTTGTTCGCGGGTTTTTAGGAGGTATTTTTTGAAGTCGGATAAGCTATGTACACCTTCTTCATAAAAACGTTTTGCTAAGGTGATGGCGTTACCGTTGCGGGTCATTGTTAGGGCTGTGACAACGGGTAAGGGTTCGTTTTTATTGCCTCCCAAACTTAACCACATTGGCATACCAGAGGGCATTTGTGCCGCATCTAAATATCCCCCCGTCATCCCGTCTACAATTCCCCGCCAACTGCTTTCCCGGACTAAATTAACTTCATCTAAGCCATGTTTGATGAAAAAGCCTTTTTCTTTAGCAATAGCCAGGGGGGCGCAAGCTGTAATGGGTAAGAAGCCAATTTCTAAATTAACTTTTTCTAAACCATGACGAACCACCGCAGCAGTTTTTCTGGCCCGAATTTTTTTGATGCGTTTTTGTTGGTTGAGGAAGTAAATCATTTCACTTCGCAAGGTGTAGTAACTGGGATGTTTTACTACTTCCATGCGTTTACGCGGTCTGGGAATATCTACTTCTAAAATGTCGCCAATTTTTGATTCTGGTCCGTTGGTTAACATAACTATTCTGTCAGATAACAATACGGCTTCGTCTACGTCGTGTGTCACCATGACGGCGGTAACTTCGTTTTCTTCGCAGATTTGCATTAATTGTTCTTGCAAATTACCGCGAGTTAGGGCATCTAATGCACCGAAGGGTTCGTCTAATAGTAATAGTTTAGGACGAATTGCTAAGGCGCGGGCTATAGCTACCCGTTGTTTTTGTCCACCAGATAACATCCCTGGTTGTTTATCAGCATGGGGACGTAAACCTACCATATCTATGTGTCTGTCAATAATCGCTTTGCGTTCTGCCGCTGGCATTCCATTTAATACTGAATCTACCGCTAAGGCGATATTTTCTCTGACTGTTCGCCAAGGTAAAAGCGAATAGTTTTGAAATACGACCATTCTATCTGGTCCTGGTTTTTTAATTCTTTGTCCTTCTAGAGTTACTAATCCTTCTGTTGGTAAATCCAAACCGGCGATCATATTTAAAAGTGTGGATTTTCCGCAACCAGAGTGACCGATAAGGGAAACAAATTCGCCTTTTTTTATTTGGAGATCAATACCTTTGAGGGCAATATATTGACCGCCACCTGTTAATTCAAAAACTTTATCAATTTGCTCAACGCCAACAAATATAGACATAATTTTGGTGATTGGTGATTGGTGATTGGTTAGTTGTCAGTTGTCAGTTGTCAGTTGTCAGTTGTTATTTCTTCGCTATTGACTAATGACCACTGACTAATGACTAATAGCTATTTCTGTTCACTTGGTAAAATCCAGTTTTGTAATGCAGCCATGAGTTTATCTAGGATTAAACCAACAACACCGATATAAACTAGTGCCAAAATTACTTCACTAACGTTGTTATTTTGATAAGCATCCCAGATAAAAAAGCCGATACCAACAATACCGGACATCACGATTTCTGCCGCAATAATCGCTAACCAAGCCAAACCAATAGCAATTCTTAAACCTGTAAAAATGTAGGGTAATGCTGAAGGAATTAAGATATTAAAGAAATACTCTTTTTTAGAAAGTTGTAGAACTTTAGCAACGTTGTTATAGTCTTGAGGAATTTGAGTTACACCCACCGCAGTGTTAATGAGAATCGGCCAAATTGCGGTGATGAAAATTACGAATAATGCGGCTGGTTCGTTTTGGCGTAATGCTGCTAGAGAAATAGGAACCCAAGCTAAAGGAGGTACTGTTCTTAATAACTGGAATAAAGGATCTAAAGCTTTTGACATGGTTTTGTTGACACCAATCAAAACACCCAAGGCAATACCGACAATTGCCGCTAGTGTATAGCTAATAGCAACCCGTTGGAGACTAGCCCAGATTTGCCAAAAAAGTCCTTTATCAGTGCCTCCTTTGTCATAGAAGGGATACAGAATCAAGATCCAAGTGTCTTGAATAACTTGGATTGGTCCGGGTAATGTTGCCCCTGGAGTCCAAGAAAATAGTTGCCAAATAGTTAGGAAAATAAGTAATGCGATCGCCGGAGGTATAAGTTCAGGAAATTGTTTTTGTAAACTAGATAAAAAGCTATTATCAAATTTAGGAGTTGTCGAACGTTTTTGAGCTATGGTCATGAATTTTTCCTCAAATTTATGAATGGTTAATGGGTATTTTGTGGAAATTAAGTACGCTTTCTTTAAAATTATTATAGAGACGTTCTGTGTCTCTACATTTTCGGACAGGTCTATTGATTAAACACCTACTTTTTTAATTTTTAAACTCTTGAGATATTCTTCTGGTTTCTCAGGGTCGAATTTGACTCCATCAAAAAACTCTTCAACTCCACGAGATGTACTAGTGGGAATGTCAGCAGCAGGTATTCCTAATTCTTTAGCTGCTTCTTTCCAAATATCTTCGCGGTTCACTTTTTTGATTAATTCTTTAGCTTTAGCTGCACCATTGCTAATGTAATCCTTGGGTAAGAACCCCCAACGCACATTTTCGGTGATGAACCATAAATCATGACTTTGGTAAGGATAGGAAACGCTGCCTTTAGCATCTTTCCAGTAATAAGCAGCCATTGATTTATCGTCTATTTTACGACCATCACCCATGTCATATTTACCTTGGTATGGGTCAGCTAAAACTGCTGGGGAAGATAAGCCAAAATACTTTTTAGCGGTGAGAATTTCTGCTGCTTCTTTGCGGTTATCAAAGTTATCTAACCACTGTTGGGCTTCCATAACACCTTTTAATAGGGCTTTTGTAGCTTTGGGATTTTGGTCAACCCAATCGCCTCTCATGGCAAAATATTCTTCGGGGTGATTTTTCCAAATTTCGGCTGTTAGTGCCGCCATGAAGCCGATTTTGTCGTTAACCAGACGAAATGGCCAGGGGTCGCCAGTGCTGAAAGCATCCATTGTCCCGGTTTTCATGTTGGCGACAGTTTGCGCCGCTGGAACTGTTAATAATTTGACATCTGTATCTGGGTCAATTCCACTTGCTGATAACCAGTAGCGAATCCACAAATCTTGGTTAACGTTGGGGAATGTGAAAGCTGCGGTAAAAGGTGTGGAAGATTTCATTTGGGCAAATAATGGTTTTGCCGCATCGAGTTTTAAGCTAATACCTTTCCCTAGATGTTTGTTGGCGATCGCAATTGCATTACCATGAGTAACTAACTGGGCAAGAACATACATGGGTATTGGTTTATTACCCTTAGTAATTTTACCTTCTGTAATTAAGTGTGGCATGGGCATTTGCCATTGACCACCATCAATACCACCACCACCAGAACCAATTTCTACGTTATCTCTTGCTGAACCCCAAGATGCTTGTTTAGAAAGTTCTACATTGGTCATCCCATGTTTAGCAAAAAAGCCTTTTTCTTGGGCAATAATTAATGGTGCAGATTCAATAATGGGGATAAATCCTAATTTGGCTTTTGCCGTTTCTGGTTTTTGTTCTGCACTAATATTAGCTGTTGGTTGAGTAGCCGTTTGTGTGGATGTACCACCCGTGTTACCTGCTTCTGGTGGACTTCCTAAACAACCTTTGAGTAATACTGCACTGGCTGAAACTCCAGCAGTGACAATAAACTTACGGCGAGAAACCTGGTTAAGAAATTCAGACATAATACATCTCCTGGATTTACAAATTTATGTTTTGAAGCATATTTTTTAGTCATACATTAGACATCAAAATTAAGGCAATCTCATAATAATTTCTTGCTAATGCACTAAAAAAATTGCCTTTTAATGTGAAAAGGCTGATTTCTCTATGGGGACAAAGTTTAATTACCTTGGGTTTTTGGGTAAGATGGAAAACAACCTCTGAACCAATTAAAATCAGTTTACAGGTTTTTCCGGGAAATGGATCAACTTGGCAAGGTAGTTATTAAATAAATATTAGATTAGACATATAAGTAAAAATTTATAGTCTGGACTTAATTTTGTGACAAGTTATTAATATATATTGCTTGATTGATGATAACAGTTATTTTCGACTATGATTTCCGTAATTTTAGGTTGATTTAATCACATAAAAAAGGCATGAAATAGATAATTCTGATATTAACTATAGAACGACATCTTCATCCATAGATGAATTTGATGATAACCATTTTTGATAATGGAGAATTACTACAGTAGAATTCAGGAGTCAGGAGTAAAACTGGCTTTGTGTATATATAAGTAGGTTGGCGTTAAAAATTGTCGTTATAGCAAGGGAACTCCAAAAGAGGTTTTGGGCAAATTTACTTTTCGTTACATATTTTGGTTTTTTCCGTTCACCTACTTAGGGACTTCCAATTAAAAAAATACCCAAAAATTTCTTGTGGTGCGGGACGAAAAGCCCGCTAATCATCAAGGACGGGCAGGATGCCCATCCCACAAAATTGGATAATTTATTTTTTAGCTTTCCCTTGGTTATAGCAAGGGGATTATAGCTAAACAATGACATGATCAACCTTTAGCAGTGATAATAGATAAAAAATTACATCCTGACTACCAGCAAATATGAAACGTCGTGAATTTATAAATTGGGTGGGATTAGGTTGTTTAGCTAGTTCCTTACCTGTCGCAATTGCAGCCTGTTCTCCCGAAACCAGTACATCAGCTAATCCTGGATCTAATGCTGCTACTAAAGGCTGGGAAAAGGTAGGTACGGTGGCACAATTAGACAAAACTGGTGAACTATTGGTAGAAAATTCTCCAATTGGCGCAGTATTGGTAGTTGGCACATCTAAAACCGCTAAAAGTTTGATTGCTGTTAATCCAACTTGTACTCATCAAGGTTGTACGATCGCCTGGAAAGCCAAAGAAAGTAAATTTGTTTGTCCCTGTCATGGGGCAAAATTTGCGCGTGATGGCAAGGCACAAGACGGACCCACTAAAGAACCGCTGAAAACTTACCAAGCTAAAATTGAGAGTGGTTCTGTCTTAGTTCAAGCTACTTGATCCTCTAAAGAATCTCATATAGCAGGAGGAAAGAGGCAGGGGGGGGAGAAGATATTTACCAATGACCAATTCCCTGTTTCCTGCTGTATCAATTACTATACAACACATCAATTCAGTATTCGCAAGTATTTTTGCTAATGTGATTATGTAAATTAAATACTGGACAACTAATTAAATTAAATTAAAATTATACAGATAACCCGTTAAATTAATAAGAGCTATAATTTTATACTTAGGTTAAATCAAAATGCGTCTAGAGCAGTTGCAAGCCTTTTTGGCGATTGTTCAAACTGGCAGCTTTCAACAAGCAGCGAAACAATGTGGTGTGACTCAATCAACCATTAGTAGGCAAATTCAGGCATTAGAAGCAGATTTAGGGATAGAACTATTTCATAGAACCTCTCATGCCAAATTAACTTTAGGAGGTGAACGGTTACTTCCTCGTGTACATAAAATCTGCCAGGAATGGGATTTGGCTACACAGGAATTAACAGATCTAATCGGAGGAAAGCAACCAGAACTATGTATTGCAGCGATACATTCAGTATGTGCTTCTTACTTACCACCAGTATTACAAAAGTTTTGTCATCATTATCCAGAAGTCCAATTGCGAGTGACATCATTAGGAAGCGATCGCTCTCTGAAAGTCCTCAAAGATGGTTTAGTAGATTTAGCAATTGTCATGCACAATCGTTTTCTGATCACAGGCAAAGAAATGGCGATAGAATTCCTATACGAAGAACCTATAGAAGTCCTTACCGCAGCCAATCATCCCCTAGCTGAATATGAATCTATCCCCTGGTTAGAGTTAATTTGTTATCCTCAAGTAGTATTTAAGGATGGTTATGGAATGCAACGTCTGATTCAAGATAAATTTGAACAGATGAAAACTAAACTGAAAGCAGTTTTGGAAGTAAACACCCTAGATGCCTTTCGGGGAGTAGTTCGTCAAGGAGAACTCATTGCCTTACTTCCCCAGTCAGCACTTATGGAAGCTAGATATGATCCCACCCTGGCAGTTCGTCCTCTACGCGAAAATAGTAATTTAGGTAATAATTCCCCCCTGACTCGTCAGGTAGTCATGGTAACAACTCAAGATCGTCTCCACATTCCTCCAATACAATATTTTTGGCAGCTTGTCAAGGATAATATTCCTGAAATTAAAAATTAAAAATATAAACTATTGCCTTTTTCCACTGACAACTGACAACTAACAAATGACTCATAAATTTCGAGAATTTATCCAAAAAGTAGGTAGTGGAAGTCACACATCCGATAATTTAACCCGTGGTGAAGCAGCTACTGCCACAAAAATGATGTTATTAGCTGAAGCGACACCAGCACAAATTGGCGCGTTTTTAATTGCTCATCGGATTAAACGTCCTACCGGTGAAGAGTTAGCCGGGATGTTAGATACTTACCATGAACTTGGCCCCAAATTGTCGGCAATAGCCCAACCTGTGATTGTCTTAGGTATACCCTATGATGGTAGAACTCGCACTGCACCCATTAATATCATTACGGCTTTGTTATTAGCTGCGGTGGGACAACCTGTAATTATGCACGGGGGCGATCGCTTACCCACCAAATATGGTTTGCCTTTAATCCAGATTTGGCAAGGTTTAGGAATAGATTGGACTAGTTTATCACTGGAACAAACCCAGCGGATTTTTGAAGAAACAGGAATTGGTTTTATTTACACACCCAAACATTTTCCTTTAAATCAAACTTTGTGGGAATATCGTGATCAATTGGGGAAACGTCCACCGTTAGCAACAGTGGAGTTAATTTGGTGTCCTTATGCAGGGGAAGCTCATATTATTGCCGGTTTTGTTCATCCACCGACGGAAGCAATGTTTCAGGAGGCTTTGGGGTTACGTGGGGTGACAAAATATACTTTCGTCAAGGGTTTAGAAGGTAGTTGTGACTTACCACACGATCGCACAGCCATTATCGGTTTATCTTCATCAAATCCAGAAGTATTAACCCGGCTACAACTTGTACCCCGTGAATATGGCTTTATCACTAAAAATGTTCCTCTAACTACTACAGAAGAACTCATTCAAGATATGCAAGGGGTTTTGACGGGAAAAGCCAATGAATTAATGCAAACAGCCCTCTGGAATGGTGGTTTTTACCTATGGCGCAGTGGGATTTGTCTAGATATGCAAGCTGGTATAGACAAAGCCGCCGAATTAATTACCAGTGGTTTATTAGGTGCTAAACTGCACCAAATCAAAATGTTGCTGGGTTAAATTCATAACCCATTCTTTCTTCTAACTCCTGACTCGGTGATTCCTACTATTCCTAATTAATCCGCTTACTAAGCAGATCATCATAATGTCGCACTTCTAATAACTGGTTTTTTTCACCCACAATGACAACAGTAGGAGAGTAACATTTTAACTCTTCCATAGTAAACTGCCCGTAAGCCATTATAATCAAGCGATCGCCAACTACGCCTAAACGTGCCGCTGCTCCATTCAATTCAATAGCTCCTGAATTAGCTGGAGCCGATATGGCATAAGTAATAAAACGCTCGCCATTAGCAATATTCACTACTTGTACTTGCTCGTAAGGGAATATACCAGCTTTTGCCAAGAGAACCTCGTCAATGCTGATACTGCCCACATAATTAATATTTGCCGCTGTGAGTGTACAGTTATGAATTTTTGCTGATAAGAGAGTGCGCTGCATTTGATTTTAAATTTTTTTTGCAACCAGTGAGAGATTCGGGAATCAGATCAGTAGGTTGTTACTGATTATTCCACAATTATTGGCTTAGTGGGTAATAGGTAATTCAGATTACCATCACCCACAATCTATTATGCTTTAGCTTTAGCTGCTTGAACGAACTTTGCTACTAAGGGGGCTACCTTATCAACATCCTGCCAACCGAGAATTTGTGTTACCTTTTTTTCCAAATTTTTATAACTACGGAAAAATTCGGCAATTTCTTCCAGTTTATGAGGGGCTATGTCTTTAAGGGACTTTACATGAGCGTAGCGCGGATCTTTATCGGGAACACAAAGAATTTTTTCATCGCGATCGCCACCATCAATCATTTCCAAATAACCAACCGGTCTAGCGGCAATAACGCAACCGGGAAATGTTGGCTCATCCATGATCACCATACCATCTAACGGATCGCCATCATCAGCCAAGGTATTGGGGATAAAACCATAATCATAAGGATACTTCACTGAAGAATAAAGAACCCGATCTAGGGCAAACGCTTGTAAATCCTTATCGTATTCGTATTTATTTTTACTTCCACCAGCAATTTCAATCAGGACATTAATTACACCTGGCTTTGGTTGGGCGGGAATCAAAGATAAATCCACAATAAAACTCCTTTACTAAAAGTGAATCAGCGGTAGCAGCCATTTTCGCTCCCAGTGTAAGATCTTAAGACATTGTGGATCTCTTCCTCAACATTCCTGCTAAGATACTCGTGAATTTCACAAATGATCCGCAAAAAAGGCAGAGAAAAAAACTCCCTGCCCCTCATCCTCTGCTTTAAGTCTTAAATTCTGCTGTATATTTTAATCTCCACGAATAGATAGATTGTAAGTTAAGGATGGTTGACTCTTTTCAAGATTAACAGAAGAATAGTGGGCAATGATAAATACTGGTAAAGTGAGAGTGATCAGAGCAATCAGTGTTCCCACGATGTCTGCCAAACGCTGGGAATATGTATCGGAAGAATTGGCAGACGGGCTATTTAAATTCATAAAAAGTTGCAATTAATCAGAATCACGATTAGGTTGACTCTCTAGAAAAGAGCGTCTACACTATTCTAACTATTTTTTTACCATAAACCGTAATGTCAGGGATAACTGACATTTTTGATCATTCAGAAATTCCGTAGGGGCGCAGGGCTTGCGCCCAGAAATTGATATGTCCTGCGCCCCTAAATTGGTGATTACACCAAAACTATGCAGCTACTTTTTGTTCTGTAGTTGATTCTTCAGATTGTGGTGACTCTTGTTTTTCTTGAGTTCCCTGTTCTGAATCACTGTTTGGTTGAACTAGTTGCAGGTGAATATTATTCACTTGATTAATAAATAGTTCTATGGACTGACTTACTCTTTGTTGTTGTTTACCTTCTTCTGAAATATCATAACAACGATAGGCTGGGCTAATTCCCAAAATAAACTTTTCCTGTTCAGCTTCTAATAATTCAACGGCTTTGTTAGCAGCCATCCAATTTTTCTCAAAAGGAAATGAGGTAACGATACTAGCAACAATGGAAGCAACGGCTGGGCAAATAACAGGCAACCATTTTAACCAACTTTGTCCTGCTTCTAACTTATCCACCAACACTAAAATTGGTGTTACACCTGACAAAATAACGGTAGAAATTTGCAAAACATAGTAAAGAGTTCTGGCAAGATTTCGAGAACTTTTATAGTCGTCAATCAACTCTTGCGAATATTCTAAAGCTTTAGCTCGTGCCGGCAAAACTGTATTATAGTCCAATGTAGTACCATTGCTTAATAGAGATGTATAGAGTTCAGCTTTTCTGGAAAGCTCAGTTTTTTGTGATTCCTTTTTAGCATTATTTACCGATTGTCTATTGAAAAGAAATAAACCAATGGCAATAGTTAAGGCAACGGAAGCAGCAGTTACATATTGTTGATTACTAGAATCAAAATAAATAATCAAACCTGATGTTATGGCAACTGCGGCTAACAAGTAATCAATCAACTTGAAAAAAAACAACATATTTTTGCCTGGCGTAGTTATTGGGTAATGTTGAATTCATGACTGAGAAAAGTTGTTGCAAAATAGTAATTTTACAAACAATGATCTATATTACACGAAAGTAACAATATTGACAATGTGTACTAACTGTCAATATTGTCAATAGTATAATTTAACGCTTAAATAGCCGTGCTATATCTTTTGCGCGTACCTATGGCTAAGGTTAAAACCAAAAATGTTAAACCTCCTGCTAGATACAAAGGATAGCCATAAGTGATAGGTTGGGATTGGTGAACTATCATCCCCGCAATCACTGGACCAATACCGTTGGAAATACTTAAATAGGATGCGTTTAATCCTAATACAGTTCCCTGATCTTGTGGTCGAGCATTGAGAGAAATCAATGTACTGATCATGGGTTGGACTAGGGCATTAAAAAGCGCAAATAGAATGCTAACTACAATAAAGTAATTGATGCTAGGCCAAACAGGCATTAACAAAAATGATAAACTGCGAACAAATAAGCCTAAAAATAATATCTTGACAACATTAAATTTACGACTGAGGACGGATACTCCCCAAGTTTGCATGATTACTCCTAATGTGCCAAAAACTAAAAATAAGAGTGTTAAAGATTTATTATTTTGATGTAAAACTTGGATAAAGTATGGTTGAAAGGCATAGGTGAACATGGTAAATGTTGTTCCGGTGCAAAAGTTAATGAATAATAAAATGCCAATTCCTGGCATGGCAAATCCTTTAATTAAATTTTCTAACCCTAAATCAAAGATATTCGTAGCTCTTGGAGATTTATTTTGTAAGGTTTCTGGTAATAAGAAGATTGTCATTAATACGGCTATCATCGCAACTGTACCAGAAATTAAAAATGCCGTTCCTAAAGAAATTTGTTGAGCTAATAAACTGATTGCTGGTCCAAGGATAAAGCCTAATCCCATTGCTGCACCATAAATCCCAAATGCCTGAGCGCGATTTTTTTGCTCGGTAACATCAGAAATCACAGCTTGGGCAACTGAAGCATTTCCTCCTGTGATACCATCTAAAAATCTGGCGAAAAATAGTAATGTTGCTGTTGTGGCAGTTCCCGCTATAGTATTAGCAATTACTGTTCCTGCTAAACTGATTATTAATAATGGTTTTCGTCCAAATCTGTCGGAGAGTTTACCAATTACAGGAGTGGCGAAAAACTGAGCAATAGAATATGTTGAGAATAATAAACTGGTTTGGAAATCATTTAAACCAAATTGTTTACCATAAAGATAAATTATGGGGATGAGAATTGTAAAACTCAGGGAATTAATAAAGGCAATTAAGGCGGTAATCCAAAAAATTCGATTCATTTTTGATT
>NZ_AP018316.1:2638568-2766735 GCF_002368115.1 Dolichospermum compactum NIES-806
ATTTGTAGTGTGACACTTGCGTAAGTCCTATAAATATATCTATCTTTAGTCATCTTACCATTGACCAGACTTTTACCATCTGTTGCTGACGATTCCTTGGATTGGCTTTTTTCTGCTGATTTGTGGTGCTTATGTGGCTATTAATATTTTATTGGCGATCGCTTAGGGAGTTGCAATTAAAAAAATACCCAAAAATTTCTTGTGGTGCGGTCCGAAAAGCCTGCTAATCATCAAGGACAGGCAGGATGCCCATCCCACAAAATTGGGTAATTTATTTTTTGGTGTTCCCTTATTGGTTAGGAGGAAATTGTATTGCTAATGCTAAACCAGGTTCTTTTTTAGATGCTTTTTTCTTTATCTTGGACGGTGATGCACATTATTGATGAGTCTATTCCTCTGTATGGGATAACTTCAGCATTATTAAGCTAACATCAGGTTTTGCTGATTGGGATTGATGAAACGGTGACACAGGTTGTCCATGATCGTTATAGTTATGGCGTTATACTCAACCGGCTTAATTATTTGATTCTATAGCTAGGGGTAAAGCAAGAGCTAAACCCCTCCAAATCTAGGGTTTTTCCTAATTTTTCAAAAGTCCATATTTCAACCATGGTGGAATCATCAATTTGTAGATATTATGTACCATACGCCTGATGGACATCGTTACTGTGACTGTACGCATTTTCACGATGTCTTACCAGTTTAATTGATGCTGTTTAAGTTACGGTAAAAATGCCTAATCAAGTTTGGTTGTCACAGTTAAAATTACATCGAGCGATCGCTGTTGTTCGCGCCCCGAAGATGGTATGGGGTGAGAAAATGGCTTTAGCTGTAGCATCTGGAGGAATGCAGTTAATTGAAATTACCTGGAATAGCGATCGCGCACCAGAATTAATTGCCCAACTCCGTGCCAAATTACCTAACTGTATGATTGGTACGGGGACCTTATTTAATGTTCAACAGTTACAAGAGGCGATCGCCTGTGGGGCGCAATTTCTCTTCAGTCCCCACACGGATCTAGATATGATTCAAGCTGCATCAACCGCAAATATCCCGATTATTCCCGGTGCATTGACACCCACAGAAATTATTACCGCTTGGAATCATGGTGCAAGTTGTGTCAAGGTGTTTCCGGTACAAGCAGTGGGCGGAACTGGCTATATCAAGAGTTTACAAGGACCCCTTGGGCATATTCCCTTAATTCCTACGGGGGGTATAACATTAGAAAATGCTCAAGATTTTTTACAAGTTGGCGCAGTCGCGGTGGGGTTAAGTGGCGAATTATTCCCGACAGAATCAGTATTACAGGGGAATTGGCAAGCTATCAGTGAACAAGCCAGAACCCTCATGCAGAGGTTACATTAGGAGTAAAGCGCATGACTAAAATATTATCTCCTAATGCTTCGCTGTTACATTGAATGATTCTCTAAATGCGATCGCACTCTCATCATCATTAAAACAGCGATCCCATTCTCCAGAACCACCCAAAAGCGATCGCTCTCTCATCATCCATTATGGAAAGTGATTTGGGGAATGAAGTGAATCTCCAGCAAATAACCTGCTACTAAATCTGGAAACAAGTTAAGTTATCCTAAATCAGTTTCTCCAATTATCTAATTGCAAAGGATAACCTAATGATTGAATTTTTTGATAGTGTTTAGTATTTCCTGTCACTAAAATTAAATTATTTTCTATCGCAATTGCAGCAATTAATACATCTGCTAATCCTATAGTTTGTCCAGTTTTTTCTAAATCGGCATAAATTAATCCAGATAATTCAGCACTTTTTTGTTCTAAAGATAAGATTTCCATTTGTGGTAAATCTATTAAAAATTCCTGAATCCGATCATTGCGGTTTAATTTTCTCCATCCTTTGATAACTTCTGAAACTGTAATTACAGATATCGTATAATTTTTAAAAATAGTTTTATAGGCAATAGCTTTAGCTATAACTTGGGGATTTTTCCCTTTGCGAATTTCCGATAAAATATCTGTATCAATTAAAGTTTTATTTTTCACTATTAATTTATTATTTTTTAAGTTCGATGTTTTAAAATATCTTCAATTAGTTGATCAACTAATTCCGCATCATCTGACCATTTGCCAATAAATGAATCGTTGAGAATTTCTGGTTGAGTTAGTTGTTCAATCATGGCTTTAATTAAATCTGAGATTTGACAATGATTAGTTTGGGTTAATTGTTGTATTTTGTCATAGGTTTCTTGATCTAGTTCTATTTCTATTTTTTTCATAATTAGTCATTATTGAAGTACAGAGATTCTTTATTATAGCGTAATTGAGGAATATTTTTCCTGTTTTTAATCTCTCTATACTCATAATTAATAATACTTGATACTTAGGGATAGAGCGCATTGCTGATATCTATCAAATTAAGCCAGGGAATTTATTCCCTGTCTCATAGCTAAAGTCCGTTTTAACGGACTAATAAATTTCCCCAGTTTTTAGTCATCAAAAGACAACTTTCGCTATTAGCCAGGAACTTAAGTTCCTGGCGGGGTGGGGTTTTTACGAATGATTACACTCTAGGATTAAACGCCGGCGTGACCTAATGCAATACCTGTCACCAACATTCCCAAAACCAAAAATGGTTGGGCGCTGGCTTGATATTTGACATCATTGGCTATGGGGTCACGAAGAAAATACATATCTTGGAAAGTGATTTGGGGAATGATTAATAATACGAGAATCGCTGCATATAAATTCTCGTGAATACTCACCAAATAACCTGCGACCAAACCTTGAAATAGGTCAATCATGACCACACAAATCAAAGCCGCAGTTTGGATGCCAAATATAACTGGTAATGATTGTAATCCTAATTGGCGATCGCCTTCCACACTTTTAAAATCATTGACAATGGCAATTCCTAAACCTGCCAAACTGTAAAATAGAGTCAGAATCACAATTTTCCAATTCAATTCCCCAAATAAAGCATGGCCAGCCCACCAAGGTAAAGCAATATAACTTGCACCTAAAGCATAATTTCCTAGCCAACCATTTTGTTTTAATTTCAATGGTGGTGCAGAATAGATATAGGCAATGAAACTACCAAAAACAGACAATAGTAAAACATTAGGAACTGAATGACCTGCCCATAAATCTAAGGTGTAGGCTACCCCATATCCTAGTAATAGTAAAAGCACGAATTGGCTAACTACTTGCTTTTCCGAAATTCTCCCTGAAGGTATGGGACGATAAGGTTCATTAATCGCGTCAATTTCCCGGTCATAATAATCATTAATAGTTTGGGTATAACCAGTTAATAAAGGACCCGAAAGCAACATACATAGGGCAGACTTCAAAACATTTTCTAAAGTCCAGGTATAGTTACCAGAAGAAGCCGCACCACAGACCACACCCCAAATTAGGGGAATCCAGGTAATCGGTTTCATCAATTGCAGACGAATTTTCCAAATAGAAGTTTCTCCAGCGCTCGCACCTTTCATTCCCAGCAATTGCCGAGTTTTAGCATTGCGGTCTTCTGTGATTATTACCTCTGGATTTGGAGATTCTATAGCCTCATTCGGCTGCGAATTAGGATTAATGGGAGTTGATTCAGACATAAGGTGTAATGGTAACAGGTAATTGGTAATTGGTGATTGGTAATGGGTGATTGGAAAAACTTTTACCCATTACCCATTACCTAAAAAGAAATTATCAAATAACTATTTTGGAACTTTGCGCCAGTTACAGGTTTACCACTGAGGGCAGGAGGAAGGAAGATATTACGTCTTTGATCTCCGGCTTCTACTGTAACCTCTGGACCCTGTTGAGTGAGTTTTACCTGTTTTTTATCGAAACCAGGTAAAAATAGGCGTACTTGGCGATTATGCACGTCAACTTCGATGGGTGGGTTAGCTTGTAATGCTTGCTCAATCAAGTTGGGTAAAGCATCTATCAGAGGTTGCCATTCTCCATTAGAAACATCAGGAACTATGCTCACAGGTAGAGGTGCAAATTCCTCAGATAAATTAGGTTGTTCTGCCCCAGCAAATAAAATTGCCCCACCAATAGTTAAACCAATTTGTTGAGCGCTTCCCCATAAATAACGGGAATTTGCCATGTCAATAGGTTCAGATGTTGTTACCAAAAAAGCAGCAACCCGCCGAGGATTAGCCAGGGCAGCTTTACCTTCTTCGAGGAAATTATTAACTTGGTTAGTAGGTTGGGAAAAATTATCAGCAGTCCAATTAAAATTGAAAAGGCTACTAATTAAAGGTTGAATGAAGGGGGATTCAGTAATTGTTTTCCCTAAATCGGAATTTACAAACAATTGCCGAAATCGTCTCATATACCAACTTAAAGATTCTGGCATTCCCAACATTCGCAAACTGGCAGCGTCGCCCGTGCCATCATAAATAATTGCGTCATATTTGCCACTGGCATCATATTCACGAATAGCATTGAGAGCGAGGGCATTATCCATGCCTGGTAATACTACCAATTCTTGCCCATAAACCTCTTTAAAAATTGGTGTGCGGAGATATTGAGCCTCCAATTTTTTCACTTCCTCCCAGTTGCGTTCTAGCAGTACAGATGCTTGAAACTGTACTGCTTGCAGATTGGGAGATATTTCCTGGGGGTCAGGGGTCAGAGGAGTATTGAGTAGAATTGGCAATGTTGGATCTGCTAGTCCTGCTAGGAGTACCCGTTTACCTTGTGTTGCCAATAGCTTGGCTGCGGCGATCGCTATCTTACTGCGAGCGATGCCGTTTTTGCCCAAAAATGTCAGTATCAAGGCCATTACTCAATTTCCAATTTTGCCGATCTTGTCAATAACAACTTAGCACTCAACCAATCTTCTTCGCCTCTGCTATCAGTTGTTGTGACTAAGCTGGTTTGATTTCATCTTCAAAAAACCAGGTAGAGAAGTTATCGTCAAACTTCACCACTACACCGATTCCTTTACCATCTGTGACTTTGTAGCCTTCGATAATGCCGATTTGTCCGAGTTTTTGAGCGATAGCAGAGGATACGCGATCGCGCAAACGAATCACCTTAACTTTCTGTCCGATGTCCATGATCTAGTTAAAATAAAATAATCCAAATCTCAGTGTAGCTGAATCTGGCACTCTGTTTTCATTGTTCATGGTTTAAAATTAAATCAGTAAGCAAGTAGGTATACTCTTATGTTTGTTACAGCCCAACAGCTAGAACAACAAATGCCCGATGCGACTCGGTTATTAAGTGATGAGCCGGAAATGGAAAGTTCTTTACATTATATGCAGTTACTCATCCTAGTAACTAGCTTAGAGTGGTTATGGCGTGATCAAAATGATTTTTTTATTGGTGCAGATCTAACTATTTATTTTAGTCGTCAGCAATTAAAAAATCGAGAATTTAGAGGTCCAGATTTCTTCCTAGTTAAAAATACAGAAAAACGTCCCCGCACTTCTTGGGTTGTCTGGGAGGAAGACGGGCGCTATCCCGATCTCATTATTGAATTACTGTCAAATAGCACAGCAAAAGTTGACCGCAATTTAAAAAAAGTTCTCTATGAAAGTCGCTTTCGTACCCCTGAATATTTCTGGTTTAGCCCGGAAAGGTTATAATTTGTGGGTTTTAAACTGGTAGGCAGTCAATATCAAGAAATTGTCGCTAATAAACAGGGATTACTTTGGAGTGAAGTCCTGAATTTATATTTAGGTGTGGCAAATGGTAAACTCCGCTATTTTACATCGGAAGGTGAATTAGTACCAACACCGGAAGAAGCGGCTATAAAGATCCAAAAAGAAGCTCTTGTTGCTCAAAATCAAGCCCTTGCAGCCGAACAGCAGTTAGCAGGTGAAAGAGAGAAAGTACAAATTTTGGCAGCACGATTGCGATAGCGCAAGCGCTGACTTGTCAGTTCGCTCGGTGTAGATCCTGATAGTTTAAGGTAAGCAAATATGTATCAACATAATCCCCCCTTGTCGCCCAAAGAAACCATGCCGACAATGTACGATTTACCCAGTGAATTAATAGGAGAATCAGGATTGCCAGACGAATTTCATTGTATCCAAGCAGACTTACTCAGTGAAACTTGTCAACCCGTCAATTACTCATCTGAGGAAATTTTACTAGCCAGCGATTTAAACCTTTATTATGATCCTCTTCATCCTAATTGGTACAAACGCCCTGATTGGTATATGGTCTTAGATGTTGCTAATGCTAACCAACAAGAAAATTTACGTTTAAGTTATGTAGTATGGCAAGAAGGAATAGCTCCTTTTTTAGTAGTTGAATTACTCTCCCCTGGAACAGAACAAGAAGACTTAGGACAAACCTTGCGGGAAGTGAACAAACCTCCAACCAAGTGGGCAGTATACCAAAACATTTTGCGTATTCCCTACTATGTCGTTTATGACCGCTATGAAAATAATTTTCGAGGATTTAAACTTAATGGCGCTCATTATGAACCGATAAATCTATCAGAAAACCGCTTTTGGTTAGAAGAAATAGAAATGGGTTTAGGCTTATGGCAGGGAACCTATCAAAATACAGAGGGTTTATGGTTACGTTGGTACAATGCTGATGGCTGGTTGCCAACTTTGACAGAGAAGGCTAAAAACGAACGCCAAAAAGCTGAAAACGAACGCCAAAGGGCTGATGAAGCGGAAGCTAAAGTAGCAATTTTGGCTCAACGGTTAAGGGAGTTAGGTATTGACTCTGATAGTTTATAACTAATTCCCAAAAGACCTATCACAGCAAAAATCTATTGTAGGTAGGACTTACGCACGCTCACTAACTTACCATCATATGAATGAACGAAATTGCGTCGTTTTCGGCTTTGGGAATAACTTATTGAGTAGGGTGCGTCAGATAGAGGAAATCTGTTTTTTACCAAATTATTGTGTCTGACGCACCCTACAAGAGATAAAATCCACATGACATATTTAGAAAACTTTGTCAATGCGTAAGCCCTAGTAGGGTGCGTCAAATATCAAAAATCTACTTATTTACCAGATTTATGCAGTTTGACGCACCTAACCAATGTATAAGTTACGTAATTCCTCAAGACAGATAAAATTTCACTTATCTGAAAATTAATCGTCAACAATTGCACTCGTATGGTATAGAATGCCAAAATGACTTTTTTCTGGTGTGTAATGGTGCTATAAGAATGATACTTTCCCTGAAAGATAATTTAAATTGGTTACAAGTGCAGCGTTATATGGAACTGCTGCACGTCTTAGTAGTACGGACGCTGAAAGTCCGTTATCGGGGGTCTTTTCTAGGAGTTTATTGGTCACTATTGAACCCATTGATTATGACAGGGTTGTATACTGCCATCTTTGGTGCTACCTTTGCATCCTACTATGGTAACTCCATCATTAACTATATGCTGGCAGCGCTGACAGGACTGTTAGTAATTAATTTTTTCTCCGCTTGCACATCCCAAGCTTTAACCAGCGTAGTCGGCAATGGTGCATTATTAAATAAAATTCGCTTGCCAGTTAGTGTTTTTCCTGTATCAATGATTTCGTCCAATGTCTTTCAATTTTCAGTGGGAGCATTTCCGTTACTAGCAATTATGACATTGCTTAATTCCAAAAGTCTCATCAATGTCATCGCTTTAGTATTTCCATTTTTAGCATTAATTTTAGTTTCTACAGGAGTCGGTTTTTTAGTCAGTGCTTTGTACGTATTTTTCAGGGATTTACCTTACTTTTATGAATTGGTAGTATTTGTAATTTGGATTAGCAGTCCGATCTTTTACCCAGCAGCTATTGTTCCCAAGCCGGTAAAACAGTTTTTAGGTTTGAACCCCCTATCCCCAATCATCGAAAGTCTCCGTCAGATTACATTATCAGGTTCTCCACCAGATTTAGGTCTGATTTGGGGGGCTTTACTGAGTGGCATCATTATTTTAGCCCTGGGATGGACTTGTTTTCACCTGTGGCGGCATCAATTTATGGATTTGCTGTAACATAGCTATCATTTGGTAATTGCATAGACTAGAACCAGATAGTTTATAATTAACCAAAGATAGTAATTTATCCTAATAAAATCTATGGCTTTAACCGCACAAGAAATAGAAGCATTAATGCCAGATTGCACTGAACTACTCAGCGACGAACCAGAAATGGAAAGCTCCTTACACTATACACAACTATTAATATTAGTAACTTGTTTAGAATGGTTATGGCGTAATAGAGAAGATTTTTTTATCGGTGCAAATCTTAGCGTTTACTATAGCCGACAACAGTTAAAAAATCGAGACTTTAGAGGACCAGACTTTTTTCTTGTTAAAGATACGGAAAAACGTCCACGTCTTTCTTGGGTAATATGGGAAGAAGATGGTAAATATCCCAATGTAATAATTGAATTACTTTCTGATTCTACAGCGAAGGTAGATAAGGGATTGAAAAAACAGTTGTATCAAAATCAATTCCGCACCCCTGAGTATTTTTGGTTTTCCCCGAATACCTTAGAACTGGTAGGATGGCGACTAACAGACAGTGAGTATAAAACTATTCCAGCATCAGAAAATGCCTGGTATTGGAGTCAGGAGTTAGGTTTATATCTAGGGGTTTGGGAAGATAAGTTAAGATATTTTACTGTTGAAGGAAGATTAGTCCCTACACCAGAAGAAGCTAATTTAGAAGAGATTAGAAAAGCTGAAGTTGAACGTCAAAGGGCTGAAGTTGAACGTCAAAGGGCTGAATCTGAACATCAAAGGGCTGAAGTTGAACATCAAAGGGCTGAATCTGAACGTCGAAAGGTTGAAGTTGAACGTCGAAAGGTTGAAGTTGAACGTCGAAAAGCTGAATCTGAACGTCAGCGTGCTGATGACGCAGAAAATAAAGCAGATGTTCTAGCGCAAAAATTAAGGGAGTTAGGTATTGAACCCGATAGTTTATAAATCGCGGGGCTTTGCTTAATGGCATAATTATTTTAGCCTTGAGACAATACCTTGTCTATTTCCTGCTTTGTTGGGTTAAGCGACAGCGCAACTCAACGCTCATGTTGGGTTTTATGCTAATTGCTCCGCGAACGTTCACGTTCCACAACCCAATCTACAAATCAAGGCTTTTTTCCAATTTGGACAAGGTATTGCTGGAGATGGACTTGTTTTTACCTGTGGCGACATCAATTTATGGATTGGCTGTAAATGGAAGTAATACGTTTGGATAATGTTTCGCTGTGGAGAAGAACTCAAGAGGAATTTTCCTATGATTTGAAGAAAACGCTTCTATCTGTATTAGAGGGTAAATACCGACAACCTGCTAAAAAATTAGTTTTAGATAATATTGACTTAGTGGTTGAAAAAGGCGAAAAAATAGGTATAATCGGTGCGAACGGTTCTGGTAAGTCCACTCTGTTAAAGATAATTTCTGGGATTCTTCAGCCAACAACTGGTACTGTGAGGGTTCGGGGTCAAGTTGCGCCTTTAATTGAACTAGGAGCAGGCTTTGATGCAGAAATTTCTGTGATAGACAATATACTTCTCTATGGTGTATTGTTGGGTTTTTCTAGGTCTGAAATGAAAGCGAGAGCGCGTTCTATTTTGGAGTTTGCGGAGTTGGAGGATTATGCTTTAGTTCCAGTTAAGGGTTTATCTTCAGGTATGGTGGCTCGTTTGGGTTTTGCTATTGCGACTGATGTGCAGCCGGATATTTTGATTTTAGATGAGGTTTTATCAGTAGGAGATGAGAGTTTTAAGAATAAGTGTAAGCAAAGGATGGATCAGTTTTGGGACGATGATGCCACTGTGTTAGTTGTTTCTCATGATTTAGCGTTTATTAGTACATCCTGTAAAAAGGCTATTTATTTAAGTCAAGGTAATATTAGATTTCAAGGCGAATCACAGGAGGTTGTGGATTATTATTTAGAACGTATTAAATAATCTGAAGTAGTTACTTATTGAAGTTTATTTTGGTAAGATTGATAGTAGAAATTATTCAGAGAAGAATAAATATAAAAACCTCAATGTAACTTTCTAATACTAATACATAGCTGTTTGACTTTTGATAGCACTATTGAAAAAATTACAAGAAATAAGTTATTAAGAAATGTGAGAAATAAAATGGATTCCGAAAAAATACTAGAACAGATGAAAGCTGTTTATCAACAATCTGTCAGATTTCAAAATAATGGGCAAAAAATGAAAATAAACTCAGAAGAATCTCAATCACTCAATAATAACGACAGCCATTTTATAGAAATAGATGGTAATTACCTATTATTTTTTAATGATATATACACAAGTAACTTGGGCAAATTTCTCAAAAATATACTGAAGAAATTAGCATGGCCTATTTTAAAAAGACAGACTTATTTTAACTCTGCCATCAGACAGCTTTTACATAAGCTAGTACAAAAAAACTATGAAGATTTAGTAAAATCTAGAGAGGTAAATGAAAAAATTACTCAACTTGAACTGAAGTTTGAAGAGCTATCTACTAAAATACAAACTGATAATATTCACATAAATAACTTTACATCTGCTGAATCGGCAAAGATAAAAAGTGGATTATGGTTTAATGAACCAATAATTATTGACTATAGTGGTGAGGGTGAAGCTTATTGGGCTGTAACTAATGAGAGAATTTTAGAAAAAACTTTTGTGATACATTCCCTAGCTCGTTTTTGTGATTCTAAGAACATAGAAATTTTAGATGTAGGAGCAGCCGAAAGTCTTTTATCGTATGAATTAGCAAGCTTTGATTACTCAGTTACAGCAATAGATATTCGCCCCATAGCTTTATCTCATCCTAATTTAAAATTTGTTAAAAGTGATATTTGTCAGCCTGTATTTTCATCAGATAGCTTCGATTGTGTAATTGCTTTATCTACTCTCGAACATATCGGCTTGGGATGGTATGGAGATGAAAAAGGAAATAGTTATGATATGGAAGCTGTTAAACAAATCAATTTACTTTTAAAACCAGCAGGCATATTTATACTCACAGTTCCCTATGGTAGAAAAGCTGTAACACCAGTACATCGAATTTACGATCAAGAATCACTCCAAAAATTAACTCAAGATTTTACAGTGATGCAAATATCCTATGGAGTACGTAAGGATAACTTCACATGGACTATTACTGAAAATGAGTTAGAAGCATCAGTCAAAGAACATAATCCAGATAACTACCTCCCTGGTGCAGTAGCTATGTTGGTATGTAAAAAAAATATTCTTTAAAAAAAATAAATTTGGAAAATTGGAATTAATAATGAAAATTGCAATTGATATTCAAGCCTTACAAACGAAAAATTCTAGAAATAGGGGAATTGGGCGTTATACACAATCAGTGATAGAAGCTTTATTTAATCAACAAAATACCCCTAGTTTCGATCTATATGCCAATAGTACATTACTAGAACCATCATTGAATAAAAATTTATTTTCATATAGTTCTATAGATTACCCATATATTGGTAGTTGTGCAACTAATGATCTATTGCTCAAAAGCACCTTAATATCATCAGATGCTAACATGGTATTTGTCCCCAGTCCTATGGAAGAATTAGATTCTACAATACCCGATTACACTAATTTTACTAAAAAAATTTTTGTCATTTGTTATGATTTGATCCCACTTATATTTTCTGATAGATATTTATTAAATGATGAAAATATGCAATCTCTTTACATGAGGAGATTAAAAAATGTACAAAATGCTGATTTTATATTTGCAATTTCTGAATCTACTCGTCAAGATGTAATTAAATATCTGAAAATACCTCCTAATAAAGTTTTAAATGTTTCGGGAGGTGTTTCTCCGTTCTTTACTCAAATCCCAGTTAATGAGCGTTATTCTTGGCTGAAAACTTTTGCTGATAAGTTTGGTATTCATAAGAAATTTATTCTCTACACAGGAGGTGAGGACTGGCGTAAAAATATTGAAGGATTAGTTCATGGTTTCGCTAAATTACCCAACAGTTTTCGTGAAAACTACCAATTAGTTGTTGCTTGTAAAGTCTCTGATTTCTTTGCTCAAGAAATCAGCAGTTTAGCTGCCAAATTAGACATTGGTAAATCCCTAGTTTTAACAAATTATATTACAGATGAAGAACTAAGAGCTTTATATTCAACTTGCTCTTTATTTGTCTTTCCTTCTTTTTATGAAGGTTTTGGTTTACCATTGCTAGAAGCTATTTCTTGTGGCGCACCGGCTATTGCAAGTAATAACTCTTCTTTACCAGAGATTTTAGGTTCTTCTGAGCTACTGTTTAATCCACATTCACCTGATGATATCTCTAGGATTATACTAACAGTTCTCTCTAATGAAGAATTTAAAATGAGAATTGCTGAGAATTCTCTTCAGCAAGCGTCCCAATTTTCTTGGGAATCAGTGGCTCAAAAAATGGTTAGTGTTTTTCAAGAACATCAGCCATTAAATAAGATAACTATTACTTTTAGCCGAGTTGAGATCCCTAATAAAAAGCCTCAAATAGCTTTTTTTAGTCCTTTACCGCCAGCTAAATCTGGTATTGCAGACTACAGCCAAGATCTCATCCCATTATTGCAAGAATATTTTAGTATTGATTTATATGATGATAGTGATTTACCGGAGGCTGATATAACGAATAATTTATTTCTTCATACAAAATTTGAAGAGAGGTTAGATTCTCAACACTATGAAGGGATTATTTATCAAATAGGTAATAGTAGTTACCATTGTAATATGTACTCAAAATTAATGAGGTATTCCGGTATAACTGTTTTACACGACTATTATTTAGGAGGACTCATTAATTATATGGAAACTTATTCTCCAGAATTTGGTATAACACTCTCTCAAGAATTAGAACACAGTTACGGAAAAGATAGAGCTATAGAAATATCAACCTTAATTCAACAGAGAAAATTGAATATTCATGAAAAACTACCTGAAGAAAAAATTTACTTAAATAGGAGAATTTTTACTCGTTCTTTAGGAGTAATTTTGCATAGTAAATGGGCTTATAACTGTGCAGTTCAAGATTTTAGTAATGATAATAGTCATATTGCTCACATACCACAGCTAGTTCCCAAGGTTTTACTTGAAGAAAAATTACTTTCCGATGAACGCCAAGCGTTAGGGATTCCTGGTGATAATTTCATAATTACTACATTTGGATTTATTAGTTTAACTAAACGTCCTCTACAAATTCTCCGTGCTTTTAAAAAGTATTTATTTTATCGACCTAATGCGTACTTAGTTTATGTAGGTGGTACTGATTATATTGGTTCAATTGATCTAGAAAATGAGATTCAAAAACTAGGTTTACAAAATCAAGTGAAAATTACTGGCTATATCAATATGTCAGATTTTTATAGATATATAGAAATATCCGATGTTTGTCTTAACTTAAGATATCCATTTAATGGTGAAAGTTCAGCTTCACTTTTACGCATTTTGTCTGTTGGTAAGCCTACAATCATTACAGATATAGGTTCATTTTCTGATTTTCCTGATGATGTGGTACTCAAAATTCCTCAACCTCATCCAAGTAATGAAGTTGATGAAATACTCAAAGCTTTAATTTTATTGACTGAAAACTTGGAATATAGACATTCTCTCAGTAAAAATTCATCTGAGTATATTTCTAGAGAACATTCTCCAGAAAGATGCGCTCTGTTGTATTCTGATTTTATTCAGCAAGTTTTACGCTCACCCAAAGCCCAGCAAAAAATGCTTACAGATTACGTTGGTAGAGAATTAGCCAAAATCGAAGCAAATGCTTCTGAAACGTTACTAAATTACTTTGTTAAAGCAGTTGTTACTAATAATTCAATGGTTAACAATCAAGATTGAAATTCCCTTAATCAGAAAATATTTCTTGAATGAATTTAAAGTTTCTATAATCATAAAATTTAAAAAATTTAGGAGAATTAATGAGGATTTTCATAGATTGCACCCATACAGCTAATTATACTTATAAAAACACTGGTATTCATAGAGTTGTGCGCCAAATAACATCAGAGTTACTTAAGATAGCTGTAAGCAACCCAAATCTAGAAGTAATACCAGTTAAATTTGATGGGACTTGTATAACTAGAGTAATTTCTCTCGATGAACAAAATACAAATGATTCTACTCAAGAGATCAAAGAGATAATTCCGATCAAAAAAATAGCTAAAAAACTCAGTTTATATACACATAAAGCAACAAATAAACTAAAAAAGCTATTACCTGGTTATTTAACTATTAATAATCAAATAAAATGGAAATCTGAATTTGCAGGTATTAAATTTTCATCAAAAGATATTTATATTATTGCTGATGCTAATTGGGATTTACCTCAATCTTATAATCATTTTTTACAACATCTAAAAAAACATGAAGTTACTATAGTATCAATATGTTACGATTTGATACCAATCAAATTTCCAGAATTTTGTTCACAGGAGTTTGTGAAATGTTTTAGAGAATTTTATTACCAGTATTCTGATTGTTTTGATAAAGTGATATGTATATCTCGTCAAAGTGCAGAAGATTATATAAAGGCTAAAAAAGAAGGAGTATTACCTAGCAATAATAGAAATCAGCTTGTTGATAGCTTTCGATTGGGATCTGACTATTCTAAAGATAAACAGTTAGATAATCAAGATGATAACGTAGATAATACGAAAATAATATCAAGACTTAATCAAAGATATATTCTTGTAGTTGGTAGTTTAGTTCCTCATAAAAATATCAAAACTATTATTACAGCATTTGATTTATTAGCAAAATCCAATCAGAATATAAATTTAGTATTTGCAGGAAATCGAGGATGGCACAAAGATACTGATATTTTAATTGAAAAAAATGAACTGTATCAAAAGCGAATACATATTTTTGATTCAGTAACAGATTCTCAACTAGATATTCTCTATAAAAATTGTTATTGTTTGGTTCAAGCCTCATTTTATGAAGGATTTGGATTGCCAGTTGTAGAAGCACTGCAACACAGTAAACCTGTCATTTCAAGTAATGGTGGTTCTTTACCAGAAGTAGGGGGAGATTTTTGCCTATACTTTGATCCTAATGAACCAATACAGCTTTATCAAGCTTTAGAAAAATTGGTGGGGTCAGATGTTTTCTATAATCAGTTGGTAGCTTGTATCAGAAATGAGTATAGTCCATTTTCGTGGCAAGAATCAGCTAAACAGTTGATTTCCGTGCTGTCTATAGGAGAAAATATATTGTAACAATAAATATAGGATTTAACCTTGTTGTCTCCACTTCTAGTCAATCTCTCTTTTCTCACCTCTGAACCTACTGGTATAAGCACTTATGCCAGTAATCTATTTCCATATCTACAAATACTTAAACCGACATTACTAATTTCGCAACCTATTAATAAATATAACCACTACTCAGTACCGCAAAATTTAACACCAAAACAAGGAACAAAAGGACATTTACGCCGTTTATTGTGGACACAATTTCAACTTCCAAAAATCTATCAAAACCTCAAATCCCAACTTTTATTTTCCCCTATTCCCGAAGCACCTTTATATACTAATTGTCGGTTTGTTGTTACAGCATTTGATATGATACCACTGCGGTTTCCTAAAAGCTTTTCACCATTAACGACATACCATAAATACTATACTCCTGAAGTTTTTAAACAAGCAGAACATATTATTTGTATATCAGAATCAACAGCCAATGATATCACCCAATTTTACCAAATTCCTAGTAATAAAATTACACCAATTCTCTTGGCGGGAGATAACTCACATTTCCAATTCCTGAACCTTCCTACCCATAATTACTTCCTATATATTGGTCGTCAAGACCCTTACAAAAACCTCCAAAGACTAATTACCGCTTTTTCCGCATTACCTCAAAAAAATGATTATGAATTATGGTTAGCAGGACCCTATGATCAACGTTACTCTCCATTATTAGAAACACAAACTCAAGAATTAGGAATCAATCATCTTGTCAAATTCCTTAATTATGTCTCCTATGACGAATTACCAATAATTATTAATCAAGCATTGGCTCTTGTTTTCCCTACTCTGTGGGAAGGATTTGGTTTACCAGTTTTAGAAGCAATGGCTTGTGGTACACCTGTTATTACTTCTAATATCTCCTCACTTCCAGAGGTTGCGGGAGATGCTGCTATTTTAATTAATCCCTACAATCCAGGGGAAATTACAGCAGCAATGCAAACAATTATCAACGATTCAGAAACCAGAAAACAACTTTCAGAAAAAGGTCTAAAAAGAGCAAGTCAATTTAGTTGGGAAAAAACCGGACTTGCTACAGTTGAAGTTTTAAAAGAATATCTTTGAGCATACCTGAATTTAGGTAACAACATTTTGTGCTATTGTCTAAGTAGTTTTTATAGGAAATTTCATATATAATGACAGATAGTACATATACACTAGCAAGAAAACAATCACCATGACACAAGAACCAATTTTTGAAGAAAGCAGTGGTTTTAATGATTAGTAAAACCAAGGAGAAACCCATGAACACCTCCATAGAACTTCCCAGCGGTAAAATCCTCAACATCACCCGATTTATTGCCCTAATAATTAAAAAGACATTTTAATCATTTAATTCCTTAATTTCTCTACCCGCAATCACTTTCTATACATCTGTTGTCAATATCTTTACAAAAATCTTCAAAGACTACTTACCGCTTTTTAAAAGTTATAATCTCTATATAACTCATCAAAAAAATAGAGCAATGACTGAAAAAACCATCTCAGCAGACCTAGACCTAGAAACAGCAGAGCGAATTAGTGTATTATCAAAAATGGAAAATCGCTCAACATCCCAAATAGCCAGTGCTGCAATCAAGCTAGGAGCTATGTTACCTCATAATGCTTGGTCAGCACTCTTACAGTTAAATGGGGTTGCTTCTGAGGCACAGTGGCAAGAAATTAGTCAAGAAATTACAAGAGTTTTATTGCATCACCAATACAACCTCGCTCAACAAAGAATTGCCCAAAATATAGATCAAAAGTGGTTAAATTCCTTAGAAACTGAAGATGATATACTCTATGCTTCAGTTGAGTTAACTCGTGATGTCTAATTTACGGTTATGTCTTGATCTAAATATTTGGTGTGCGGCATTATTAGCTGATATCAAAGGAAATGAAAATATTGCTACACCACGTAAGCTATCAGCTTGTCAAAGTATAGTTGATACAGTTCGTTATGGTCGCTGTTATATTGGAACAGTAGAACTTGTGATTTCTTGGGGAATGTTAAATCGTTTAGAGCAAGTTTTATTAAGATTAACTCCCTTAGCTGATGATGCGTCTTTTTATGTGGATGTTATCCGCAGTTATTCTCAAATTCAGCCTCAATTAATATTGGGAGGAACAGGTGTGATTCCTATTAATGATATGGAAGATCAGCACGTTTTAGAAGCAGCTTTAGCTGGTCGGGCTAATGTATTGGTGACAGCTAATTTTAAAGATTTTTTAAATAAAGATATTGAACTTATCGTTCCTGAAAGACATAGTATTTATCATTCTCCTATCCATGAATTTCACATCGTTCATCCTTATTTAATGATCAATTGGTTAAATCAATGTAATATTCCTAAAATTTTATAATCTTTATAATAAAAAAGCTAATAAAAGTTATATAGACTTATTTGAAATTGTATGAATAAAAAATATTAATAACCAAACTGACTAAAATTCTATAATCTTAGGATTTACGCATTGACAAGATTCCCCAAATAGGTGACGTGAATTTTATCCCTTGTAGGGTGCGTCAGACACGATATTTTGACAAAAAAACAGATTTCCTCTATCTGACACACCCTACTCAATAAGTTATTCCCAAAGCCGAAAACGACGCAATTTCGTTCATTCATATCATGGCAAGTTAGTGAGCGTGCGTAAGTCCTAAATCTTTATAATAAAAAAAGCAAATAAAAATTATATAGAATTATTTGAACTTGAAACTGTATGAATAAAAAACATTAATAACTAGAACGCCGAAAGCTAATGGGTGAGGAGGGAATCGAACCCGCAACCAATTGATTAAGAGTCAACTGCTCTACCGTTGAGCTACTCACCCGCTTACTAGATCATGATATCAGACTTTTGACTTTTGCGCTAGTGTTGCATGGTTTAAAAATCGTTAATTTTCTTGGGGGTTGATTAATAGGCGATCGCCATTACCATTAGACATCTCCAGAAATTAAAGATCCTTGACCTGAAACCCTTGTAGAGACGTTCCATCGGTAGAGATTCTCGGCTCTACAATCTTTTTTGGAGATGTCTATTATACTCAAAACGGCTAGAAGCTGGACTTTTTTATCAGACAAAGAACAAGTTCAAAGCCTCTCCAGTATTAAATATTATTCCTTTTCCCTCTCCTCTTAGGAGAGAGTTAGGGAGAGGTGCGAGGAGAGGTTTACCAGGAGGGTTTCATATTGGGTTAAACTATAAACCGTTTGCAGTATAAATTAACCAATAAACAGATGAAAATGACGAAAACCTTTCCCAGTCATCTGTCATAGTCCTGGAAGTCTGTATGTCACTTTATTAATTGTTGAATCACGAAATTTATCAACAGATTGCTTAAGACACTAAACAACTACAACAGTGGGAATTGCATGATAAAATTAATGCGATTGTTCATACTCAGGACATGAATAAAACCGCCCAAACGCTGTACTATTGTTTTGACTAATGCCAGTTCTAAGCCGGTGTTCTGTACTTGCCAGGGGGAATGTTTGGGAATGCGGTAAAATGGCTGAAAAACTTGTGACAGTTTATGGTGGGGAATTTCTATACCAGAAATAGTGATTTTTAATTCTATCGTGTCTGCATTCACATCAGCGGTAACTGTAATTGATTCACCTGCGGGAGCGCATTGACAAGCTTGGTTGAGTAGCAGAATGATAATTTTTTCTAACTCGGTGATATCTGTGGATAAAGGAGGAATGTCAGTGGGGGTATCTAGATGTAATTGTTGCTGTTGACAATTGGTAACATCTCGAAAAGATTCAACAATAGAAAATAACCAAGTTGAAAAATCAATAGTAATTAAAGTAGGAGGTTCAGGATGGGTTTTCAGATATGCAAAGGTAAGAAGATCGTTAAGTAATTTATCTTCGCGTCCACATTCATGATGGAGAATTTGTAATAGTTGGGATACTATTTCTATCTCTACAATCCCGGCTGGTGTTATGAGACTTTCTAGAGTTTGCACAGCAAGATTAATATTAGTAATCGGTGTGCGTAATTCTTGGGCAAGATGTCTGATAAATTCGTTGTGATGATGTTCTCGATTTTCAATTTCTTGAACTTGGGCTTTGGTTTTGGTGTAGAGTTGAGATTGACGAATGGCGATCGCACATTTATTAGCTATTTGCTGTAAAAAAGATATTTCTAATTCTCCAAATTTTGCCTTTGTCTGCCGAATTAGCCAAATATTGCCCAAAACACCTCGATCATCAAAAATCGGACAAGCCAATTGACTCATCATCTGTAAGCCAGAATCATGTCCGGGGACAATTTCTATAGATTGCCAGATTTGTTTTTGCAATAGGGATTGATAAATTCGGGAGAAATCAGCAATTTTTGTGGTTAAACCTTGAAAATGGGGTAAACTTGCACTATATTCATAGGTAACTGTAGCAGCAGTCAAACAGGGATTATAAAGTTCAATTTGACAGCGATTAAGTTGTAATAAATCAACTAATTCTTGAGTAATTATTGTTAATATTTTGCGATCATCGAGAGTATCGCGGATGTGTTCAGTAATATATTGTAGCAATCCTTGGAATTTCTGAATTTGCTGTATCTTTTGAATATTTTCCTGTCTTTCTGACTCTAATTGGATTTGTAAATATTCTACCTGCTGTTGTAATTGGGCAACGGATGTATCTCCACCCAATTGCATAGATACTTCTGAACAAAATATGGATGGAGATGGTAATTGCGTCCATTTGGGGATGGATTTAACTCGATTTAGATTCATGCAATAGTTTAGGAAAGAAATAATGGATAATTGATCATCGGGGAAGAGGTAAGTGGAAATAATGCTTAGAGGATGTTTTAAAAGTTTTTAACGTATAAATTGACCCCTCTCCAAACCTCTCCCCTTGCAGGGGAGAGGCTTTGAAAACCCCCCTTCCCTACAAGGGAAGGGGGCAGGGGGGTTAGGTTTTTGGAGATTATAGGTTTCATCTAATACTTTTCAAACAACCTCTTACTCATGACTGATTTTTCCATCTGCCTATTACCTATTCCTTAACGAAGAAATGACATGAGTATGAGTGAGCATACCAAATATTGTGTATTGCTGATAACAACCCTTGTGACGGTTTGTAAACAGGTACGTTAAGTTACAGCTAATCCCATAACACTATTTTACTACATTGTTAAAAATTAATACTAATCTTTTATAAATCTGCAATTATTTACAAAATCATAATGTTTTACCCCTCCCTAACCCTCCCCTTGTGAAGGGGGAACCAGATTTTTCTTGTTACCCCCCTTTACAAGGGGAAAGGGGGTAACAATGTGATGAAAATTACGGAATACCACTTTTAAAATATCCTCTAAGGGTTTTGTTATAATCAATCCTCAATCACCATAAAAGAGACGCAAGAGCAGGATTTTGTTTGGTTTCGCGGCTCAACCTAACCTACATTTCCTTAACCGACAAGTATTGTGTAGGGAGTCGTTTTCCCTTGATTTCCGCCGATGTGATTTTAGCATCAGGTTTGTTTATTGGGCGTTGTTGAATTGGCGTATGATTTTTGGAGGTAGACTTGAACGTATGCAAAATTATTTTCATCCCTAAAATCAGCAACGCCGTTTATTGCTATACTTTGCGTTGTGACTTTTATTCCCCCAACAGGAGTAATTAAAGGAATTTTACCTTTAGTTTTGATTGCTTGGGCATTAGCAATGACAGTATTTCGTTCTCCGGTGCGTCAGATATCAACAATCTGTTTATTTACAAGATTTATGCAGTCTGACTCACCCTACCAATGTGCCAGTTGCGTAAGTTCTATGAGTTAAAAATAAGTTTTTTGCCTGTTCACTGTTCTTCTGTTCCCATTCTCGACTTTATATGACTAACAATTCAGATTTTCGGATTGAAAAAGACTCGATGGGCGATCGCCAAATTGCCAATAACGTATATTATGGGATTCAAACCCAAAGGGCTATTGAAAATTTCCCTATTAGCGGCATTAAACCTTTATCCACTTATATAGATGCTGGTTTATATATTAAAAAAGCCACCGCTATTGTTAACGGAGAATTGGATTGTATTCCCGCAGATATCAGCAAGGCCATTATTCAAGCTACTGATGAAATTTTAGCAGGTGCATTACGAGATCAATTTGTCGTTGATGTTTATCAAGCTGGTGCAGGAACTTCTCACCACATGAATATTAACGAAGTTTTGGCAAATCGGGCTTTAGAAATTCTGGGGGATCAAAAAGGTAATTACAAACTCGTTAGCCCCAATGATCATGTAAACTACGGACAGTCTACCAACGATGTCATCCCTACAGCTATTCGCATTGGTGGATTATTGGCACTTTCTCGCACCTTGCAACCAGCTTTAGAACAGGCAATTTCGGCTTTAGAAGCCAAAGCCACAGAATTTCAAGATATCGTCAAATCTGGGAGAACCCACCTCCAAGACGCTGTACCCGTGCGATTAGGTGATAATTTCGGCGCTTGGGCGCAAATTCTTTCAGAACACCAAAACCGTCTTTACATTGCTTCTGGGGATTTAATGGTATTGGGTTTAGGTGGTAGTGCGGCGGGAACAGGTATGAATACCCACCCGGAATATCGCCAAAGAGTTGTGGATATCCTGTCGCAATTGTTGGAATTTCCCCTAGAACCAGCGCCCCATTTAATGGCTGCTATGCAAAGTATGGGGGCTTTTGTGAATGTTTCCGGGGCTTTGCGGAATTTAGCCCAGGATTTGGTGAAAATATCCCACGATTTGCGGTTAATGGATTCTGGTCCCAAAACTGGATTTAAGGAAATTCAACTTCCACCTGTGCAACCTGGTTCTTCGATTATGCCCGGAAAATATAATCCTGTGATGGCGGAAATGACATCAATGGTATGTTTTCAGGTAATGGGATATGATAATGCGATCGCTTTTGCTGCCCAAGCAGGACAATTAGAATTAAATGTGATGATGCCCCTCATTGCCTATAATTTAATTCACAGCATTGAAATTTTAGGTAACACAATTTGGGCTTTAACTACAAGCTGTATTCAAGGAATTACTGGCAACAAAGAAAGATGTTTAGCCTATGCTGAAGGCAGTTTAGCATTAGTCACCGCCTTAAATACTCATATTGGATATTTGAATGCTGCGGCTGTAGCTAAGGAATCTTTAGAAACAGGTAAATCTTTACGGCAAATAGTTATCGAAAAAGGTTTAATGACAGAATCAGAATTAGCAACTGTGTTAGATTTAGACCAAATGAGTGCAATTGTTCCTTTATAAACAGGTAGGGGTTTAGCAATGCTAAACCCTGACAGAATCTTTTTTTTGACTGCAATTATTTTATAATGCCAACACAAAAACTATATCTATTGACATGAAGGAAATATCTCAAAACCAGCACAGTGTTGTGGATTAATAATACTAAAAATAGGTTTATCTAAAGTCAAAATCTTAGTAATATTCAGCCTTTCCGCAATAGCAACAATAGTTGCATCTACAAAATCTAACTCACTATCAGCATATTGGGTTAAAATCTCCGTCACCCTTTTTAAATCAGTTTTATTAATTCCTTCAATAATGACATTACTATTAGCTAATTCAGTTAAAACCTGTTTTGTTGTCGGATATCCTAACCTAGAAGTAAGCAAATGAAAAACTTCAGGCAAAACTGTTGTTGGTAAAACTAATACTTCCTTTAAATCAACTATAATATCAAGGACACGCTCATAATTTTCGTCCTTAATATCAACAGTTGCCACTAAGAAACTTATATCTAAAATAGCCGTCATGATTATTTATTTACCTCATCATTAAATTCCTTAATACCTCTAGTTGGCTCAATTTCCGGTGCTAAATTTTCTGTATCTTTGTCAGATAAATCGGATTGACTAGATTCTCCTATACCAGAAATACTTAATAAAAAAATACTCTCTTTTTGTTCATTATTAATAGCCGCAGAAGTTAAATTAAACTGCAAACGTAAAGATTCAATAAAATCAGCCAATTCAGGAAGTGCTGCCAGTGGAAGTTCATTAATAGCTTGAGATAATTGTTCGTGGGTAAGACTTACAGAATTCATATTTTATGTCATCCTTCTACAGGATTAGTTTTTCTGTGTTTTCAAATAAATTGGCATTAATTTCTTCTTAGTTGCCCTATTCCTATAAAAATTTAGTTTATATTATTAAATAATAACGCAATTATTCTTCATGCAAACAGAAAAACTATCTGTTAGTCTCATTCAGGCTAAACATTCTCTAACCAATTATATGTAAAGCTGCACAGAATCATAAAATCCATTCATTAATTCATCCCTTATTATCTGCGGTCAATTATTCTGTAAATCTTATTCAACTTCTTGATATTGACTAGCTGTACTATTAAGAAATATAAATTAATTGTAAAAAATGGCCTAACTCCCTTATGAATATAGGCTTTTGGGGAATTTGTCATTATTTATTAGCCAAGGCTTGACATTATTTATGGTAAATAATACCATAACTGAAGAGACATTCTTGGTAGGGGCATCTCAGATGACAACTTTCCTAGATATAGACTATGAAAGGAAAAATTCCGAATTAAATCTCAGTTGTGAGGATTACAGCTTACTAACAGACCTTTATCAGCTAACAATGACAGCTTGTTATGTCGGTGAAGCTATAGAACAAAAGCAAGCGAGTTTTGAATTGTTTGTCAGACACTTACCCGATGGTTTTGGCTATTTAATAGCAATGGGTTTAGCCCAAGCTCTGGAATATTTGACTAAATTCCGGTTTAATGACATGCAAATTGCCGCTTTGCAGTCAACAGGAATTTTTACCCACGCAAATGAGCGTTTTTGGCAACTGTTGAGAGAGGGTTGTTTTACTGGAGATGTGTTGGCAGTTCCCGAAGGAACAGCGGTATTTGCTAATGAACCCATGCTGCGAATAGAAGCACCCTTATGGCAAGCGCAAATAGTAGAAACATATCTTTTAAATACTCTGAATTATCAAACTCTAATTGCCACTAAAGCCGCAAGAATACGGGATATAGCCGGAGAGAAAGCCACACTTTTAGAATTTGGCACGCGCAGGGCTTTTAGTCCCCAAGCCTCTTTATGGGCAGCACGGGCGGCTTTAGCTGGTGGTTTAGATGCTACTTCCAATGTGTTAGCAGCGCTACAGCTAGGACAAAAACCGAGTGGTACAATGGCACACGCTTTAGTCATGGCTTTATCAGCCTTAGAAGGGAGTGAAGAACAGGCTTTTACAGCATTTCATCAATATTTTCCCGGTGCGCCATTATTAATTGATACTTATGACACGGTTGCTGCTGCGGAGAAATTAGCAGAAAAAGTCAATGCTGGCCAGATGGAATTATCGGGAGTCAGATTAGATTCTGGAGATTTAGTTAATTTATCAAAACAAGTGCGATCGCTATTACCCAATATATCAATTTTCGCCAGTGGTGATTTAGATGAATGGGAAATTAGCCGACTGAAGAAAGAAGGGGCAGAAATTGATAGTTATGGATTAGGCACAAAATTAGTTACAGGTTCACCAGTAAATGGAGTTTATAAACTTGTTGATATTGATGGAATTCCTGTAATGAAAGAATCAAGTGGTAAATTTACTTATCCAGGTAAAAAACAAATTTTTCGCTCCTTTATAGATGGTAAAATACAGCACGACAGATTGGGCTTAATAGATGAGAAGTCTGAAAATGTAAAATCTTTATTACGGTTAGTAATCAAAGCAGGTAAACAATTGCAACCACCAGAAACTTTAACAATAATTCGTCAACGAACTGCGGCATCAGTTGTTAGTCTACCAGAAGAAACACGAAGATTAGAAAATCCTATTTCTGTTAAAGTTGAAATTTCCGAATCATTGCAGAAATTGACAGAAAACACGAAACGAAAATAAATTATAACTTACGTACAAATTAAGAAAATGAACCACGAAGGAACGAAGTACACGAAGAGAAGAGAGTTTTAAAGATATTTTGCGTTAGTCATGTAAATCAAGTCAATGGGCAAATAAACCTCAAAAATCATGAAAATTGCATTATTTGGTACAAGTGCAGATCCTCCAACTGCTGGACATTTGATAATTCTCAAATGGTTATCGGAATGTTATGATTGGGTAGCTGTGTGGGCGGCGGATAATCCTTTGAAGTCCCAACAAACGCCTTTACCACATCGGGCAGCAATGTTAGAACTGTTAATTAAAGATATCAATATTGCTAACCAAAATATTGCCTTAGAACAAGATTTAAGTAGTTGGAAAACTCTAGAAACTGTAGGTAAAGCAAAATTAAAATGGGGAGAAAATATTGAATATACTTTAGTAATTGGTGCTGATTTAGTCAATCAGTTGCCGCGCTGGTATCATGTTGAAGATTTATTACAACAAGTGCAATTACTGGTAATTCCCAGACCAGGATATATAATAGATGATTCTAGTTTAGAAAAAGTTAAACAAATCGGAGGACAAATTAAAATTGCAAATTTAATTGGTTTAGATGTTTCCTCTACCGCTTTTCGTGAACAAGGAGATATTAATACTCTCACACCTCCCGTCATTGCCTATATTCATCAACAGCATTTGTACGAATGCCAATACGTAACCCAAAAAAGATTCTAAACTCCATAAATCAACAACCTTTAGCTGACTTTAAAGTTGGTGTTGATAATGTGATTTTTTCTGTAGATACTGCTCAAAATCGGCTGTTAGTTCTCTTAGTCATGCGACAGCAAGAACCATTTTTAAATGATTGGAGTCTTCCCGGTACTTTAGTTGGTCAAGGAGAATCCTTAGAAGATGCTGCTTATCGCATTATGGCTGAGAAAATAAAGGTGAATAATCTTTATTTAGAACAACTTTATACTTTTGGTGGTCCCAACCGTGACCCCAGAGAAGAAATTGATAGTTATGGAGTCCGTTATTTATCAGTTAGTTATTTTGCCTTAGTTAGATTTGAAGAAGCAGAATTAATTGCTGATAAAGTTGCTGGTATTGCTTGGTATCCCGTCAAACAATTACCACAATTAGCTTTTGACCACAATGAAATTATCACCTATGGACATAGAAGATTAAAAAATAAATTAGAATATAGTCCCGTAGCTTTTGAAGTCTTGCCAGAAACTTTTACCTTAAACGATTTATATCAACTATATACTACCGTTTTAGGCGAAAATTTTGCAGATTATTCTAATTTTCGAGCGCGGTTACTCAAATTAGGTTTTTTATCCGATACCAGAATTAAAGTCTCAAGAGGTGCAGGTCGTCCCGCCAGTTTGTATAAGTTTGATAAAGAAGCATTTGCACCATTTAAAGATAAACACTTAGTGTTTATTTAAATCCTATTCCTTCGCTTCCTTCGTGCCTTCGTGGTTCATAATCTCATAATTTTTATAATTTATGAATCACTTCCAAACTAAAAATCTTAAAAATTAGAGGCACAACAAATTTTCCCTATTCCCTACTCCCTAACTATGAAAATTGCTATCGCTCAAATTAATCCTATTATTGGTGACTTATCTGGAAATGCCCAAAAAATTCTGGAAATGTCCCAACAAGCAGCATCAGAAAATGTCCGTTTATTATTAACACCTGAATTATCTATTTGTGGTTATCCACCTAGAGATTTATTAGTTAATCCTAGTTTTGTAGAAGCAATGGATAAAACATTGCACAAATTAGCTAAAGATTTACCAGCAAATTTAGCTGTATTAGTGGGAACTGTGGTTAAAAATTCTCAAGCGCACATTACTGGTGAGAAAAATTTATTTAATAGCATTGCTTTATTAGAAAATGGAAAAATCCAGCAATTTTTTCATAAAAGGCTGTTACCTAATTATGATGTTTTTGATGAAAAACGCTATTTTGAACCAGGACTACAGGCAAATTATTTTAAATTAGATGATTTCAATATTGGTGTGACAATTTGCGAAGATTTATGGAATGATGAAGAATTTTGGGGTAAGCGGAGTTACGCAGTTAATCCGATTGCTGATTTAGGAAATCTAGGAGTAGATTTAATTGTTAATTTATCTGCTTCACCTTACACGGTTGGTAAACAACATCTCCGAGAAGCGATGTTAAAACATAGTGCAGTTAATTTTCAACAACCAATTATTTATACAAACCAAGTTGGCGGAGATGATGATTTGATTTTTGATGGCCGGAGTTTTGCTTTAAATAAACAAGGTGAAATTGTTTGTCGTGCTAAAGGTTTTATATCTGACTTTTTGACGGTTGAATTTAATAGTAATAAACAAGATTTAGAATTAGGCCATGTTTCTCCTGTTTATGAATATGAAGATGAGGAAATTTGGAATGCTTTAGTTTTGGGAGTTAAAGATTATGTGGAGAAATGTCGCTTTTCTAAAGTATTGTTGGGTTTAAGTGGGGGAGTTGATTCGGCATTAGTGGCGGCTATTGCTACTGCGGCATTAGGAAAAGAAAATGTGATTGGTGTATTAATGCCTTCTCCCTATAGTTCTGAACATTCTATTAGTGATGCTTTAGCATTAGCAGCAAGTTTAGATATTCAAACTCAGATTTTACCTATTGGGGAATTAATGCAAAGTTTTGATAAATCTCTATATGAGTTATTTGCGGGAACAGAATTTGGGATTGCGGAGGAAAATCTGCAATCTCGCATTCGTGGTAATTTATTAATGGCAATTTCTAATAAGTTTGGTTATTTGCTTTTATCTACTGGCAATAAATCGGAAGTTGCTGTTGGTTATTGCACCCTTTATGGTGATATGAATGGCGGTTTATCTGTTATTGCTGATGTTCCGAAAACTCGCGTTTATTCCCTCTGTAAATGGTTAAATTCTCATCAACAAAAAGAAGTTATTCCCGAAAATATTCTCACCAAAGCACCCAGCGCAGAACTTAAACCGGGTCAAGTTGACCAAGATTCCCTTCCACCTTATGAAATTTTAGATGATATTCTCGACCGTTTGATTCATCAACATCAATCAGCAGCAGAAATTATTACCGCAGGTCATGAACCGGCAATTGTAGATAGAGTATTACAATTATTATCCCGTGCGGAATTTAAACGCCGACAAGCTGCACCGGGATTAAAAATTACTGACCGCGCTTTTGGGACTGGTTGGAGAATGCCTATTGCTAGTAGTTGGTCAGCGTTGAGGAATATAGGGGTTTAGCACTGTTTTCCACAACTGCCAGGGAATAAATTCCCTGTCTCATAGTTCAAGTCCGTTAAAACGGACTAATAAATTTTCCTATGGCGGTATTGACAGTTGCGTAAGTCCTGAATTACTGCTTTTGTAACCACCCTTCCAAATCGGCCACAGTGGTAAAATCCAATAGGACATCACATAAATCTTCAATCTGTACCAAGGATAATCCCTGAACCTGCGACAACAACTTATCAGGAATATTACCCAACCGCCGATTTAGCTGTCTGAGGGCGATTGATAAGGCTTCTTCCCCTTTCCCTTCTTCTTTCCCTTCTTCTTTCCCTTGTTCCTTGGCTTCCAGTATCGCTCTTGGCTCTTCTAAATCTAATCCCAACATGGTTATAATCTCCTTTCGACTCAGTTTAGTAAACTTGTAAACAATAATCGTCGTGATTAAATCTATTATCGCTGCTTCTGACTGTTTCCGCGCCTCAGCTAACAAAAACTTTGCTGTTTCTATTGCTTCAGCATCTTCCTTAATCGTCAGCAACATCAAACCTAAGCCTAACGGTTGCTGTTGTACATCCCCCAATTCATCCAAATATACTCTACGAACCTGATCACCTGCTAACAAAGACCGATGAATTTTTAAATTTGATGGTTCTAAACTCCGCGAACCAAAAATTATCACACCATACCAATCATCATAACGAATAGAATGGCGATGGAGAAACAGCGATAATTCTGAAAAAAAGCGAAAATATAAATTCTCATCTTTTTGAAACTGCACTTCGGCAAAAAACACCACTTGAGAAACTGCATTAGCTGGAGGTAGAAACACCCCATCAATTCGGAAAGCTGTTTCTTTAACTTCCACCGATTCAAATTGATAATTGTCGGCTCCTGCTGGTGGTTCATCTACTAATTCAAACAACAAACTCGGAAATTGTTTGAACAATTTATAGAAAATAGAATCCCGTCGCATTATTAATGAAAATTCTACTGTATAATAATTATATTTAATTTGTAAATACTGAGGGGTTTAGATCCCCGACTTCTTGAAGAAGTCGGGGATATGTAAATCTACGTAATAATCAGGTTTTCTATTGGGAATTTTTGTAATAAATTGAAGCAGATATAATTCAAAAATTGAGCGATCGCACTTTTACAGATATTAAAATCCTCTCTAAGTAGGTGGGCGTTAAAAATTGTCGTTGGGGCAAGGGAACAGGGAACTCTTAACTGGGAACAGGAAGAGAGTTTTGAGTGATTTTACTTTTCTTCACATACCTTTAAATTTTTCTGTTCACCTACTTATTATTGGAGTTTAGACTAAATCTTTTTTTGTAGGCTCAACCCCTTGCTGTATAAGGTTTATGACTTACAAGACGTAGAATAACTTGGAAACCCTTAAAGCCTCGCCTACAGAGACTTTGGCGGATTAGGAGGGGAAATTAGTCTAAACTTCAGTTATTACTGAAAAAAGCTATAGTGGCTGGTTTCATATTCAAAATCTTGACCTCAACAAAGTCAGTGGGGACTCGTTAATCAATCCCCTTACCAACGAACTGGAATCAGAAAATATTGCTGAACTTACAGAACTCTATGTTCCCTCTTACCCTATTTTTGAAATATTGCTAATTCGGTTTTGGGGTCAAAAAAATGCAGTTTCTCAGGAGTTAAAGATAGCCAAAGTTGCTCACCTATGGTGATAAATCTATCGGGGGGAACTCGAACTTGTAAAGTTTGTCCGTCTGGATTTTGTAAATCAGGATCGGCAATTTTTACAGATAAAAAAGTGTCATTTCCTAAGTTTTCTACTAAATCTACTTTAACTGGTAAATTTTTAGTAGCAGGTACACCTAAAATTAGATGTTCTGGACGAATACCTAACATTAAAGTTTGTCCGTCGTATTTTTGTAACGCACTTCCCCACACATCTGGGAGAGTGAAGCGGAAATTTGCATGGGTAATTAATAAAGGTGCGTGAAACTCTACAGGGATAAAATTCATGGGTGGAGAACCGATAAATCCCGCAACAAAACGATTAGCAGGACGGTTATATAGTTCTAATGGGGCGGCAACTTGCTGGATTTTACCTTCTGACATAATCGCAATGCGATCGCCCATTGTCATCGCTTCAGTTTGATCATGGGTAACATAAATTGTCGTTATCCCCAATTGACGTTGCAATTTAACAATTTGACTCCGGGTTTCCGCCCGTAATTTAGCGTCCAAATTAGATAATGGTTCATCCATGAGGAATACTTGGGGATTGCGGGCGATCGCTCGTCCTAATGCTACCCGTTGTCTTTGTCCCCCGGAAAGTTGTTTGGGTAAACGATTTAACAAAGTTTCAATTTGCAATAAACCCGCAACTTTTTGGACTCGTTCATCTACAATTCTTTCCTTAGCAGAAATATATCGCAATCCTCTAGGTAACTTTTTTGTTACTCCTACCAGTAAATTCTCGCCCCATTGAGCAAATCTTTTTTTGCCAAATTCCGCATCTGGAAACTGACGACGCAAGCCAAAAGCGATGTTGTCATATACAGTCATGTGGGGGTAAAGTGCGTAACTTTGAAACACCATAGCGATGTCTCTGGCTTTAGGAGGTAAATCATTAATCAAGCGAAGCCCTGCGGGCGCACTAGCACTATCGCCTACGGAAATATTACCACCAGTCATCACCTCCAAGCCAGCAATTAACCTCAGCAGCGTACTTTTACCGCAGCCGGAAGGTCCCACCAGCACCATAAACTCACCATCAGCAATGGTTAAATTAATCCGTCGCAAGACACTTACACCATCTGTACCGTCTTGTTGCGCCTTTGCACCTTCCCCACCGCGACTGGGAAAACTTTTATAAACGTTTTCTAATACAACTTGTGCCACAAAAATTCACTTTAAAATTTATTAGTTTGTAGAGGCGGAATTTTTCCACCCATACATTACATATTATACATTGTTTATTTCACCACAAATTCTATGAGTTGAGTATTATTGATTCTAACAATTCTTGAATTTGCTGATTAATAATATTTACATCAAAACGTTCACTAGCAATAATTCGGGCATTATTGGCAATATTCGCAGTTTTTGCCGATTTTTGCCGACAATTATGAATCATTCGGGCTAATTCTTGAGATTCTCCAGGTGTAACCAAAAAACCATTAATCCCATCTTCCACTAATTCCATCGCACCACCAGCTTCAGCCGCAATCACAGGCTTACCACACAGCATAGCCTCAACAATAACCCTGCCAAAAGGTTCAGGTGCAGTAGAGGTATGGGTAATTAAATCACACATTGTCATTAATTGCGGAATATCCGCGCGAAAACCTAAAAACTTAACTTGATGTTCCAGTCCTAATGCAGTTACTTTTTGGTGTAAATCATGAACATATTCCTGTTCACCAAATAAAGCATCACCAACTAGAATTACGACCACATCTTGTGGACATTGGGAAAGCGCATCAATTAAAATATGCTGTCCCTTCCAAGGAGAAAGGCGGCTAAAATGTCCAATCACAAACTTATCTTCTAACTTGAGATTTTCTCTTAAATTTCTAACTTCTAATTCATCAACTTCATAATTTTTTGCCGCAAAACCATTATAAACAACCCGAACTAGATCCGGTCTCCCTCCAGCTTCTAAAAATGCCATCTTACTAGCTTGAGAATTAGCAATCACCAAAGTAGCACAACGATTAATTAAATTAACAGCAACTTGCAAATTAGTTTTACTAAAATGTTCTAAAGAAAGAATATCATGTAAATGATAAACCAAAGGACGACGAGCCAAAAAACTAGCTACAGCCCCCACCACTAAAGCCTTTTGAGTATTAGCATAAATTAAATCATATTTCTTTGCCAGTTGCACAACCTGATTAATTAAAGGAATTATTTGCCCTAAACTACCTAATGCTTGAAACAAACCACTTTGTTTACCAACTTTAATAGCTTGAGTTTTCAAAACCTCCACAGGAACTTGATTTTCTTCCAGTAACTTTCTAAAATCACCATCTGCAAATAAACCAACCAGAGCATTTTTTCCATAAGGTTTAGCAATATCAACTAAACACAACTCAGCACCACCGGGTTTACCACTTTGGTCTAAAAATAGAATTTTCATACAATTTTCATCATCAATTTAAGCTAAAATAACTTGCCGCACCTGTTGGGCAATATTCGTCCAATTATAATTTTTAATCGTGTAATCACGACATTCTTCCCTAGCAGGTAAAGGCATTTTTCCTAACATAAATTGTGCTAATTTATCAGCAATACTTTCCACAGTAATCGCCTCAGTAATTAAATCTGGAGAAAATTTCTCTAAGATTTCTGGCATTCCCCCCACAGGAGTGCATAAAACAGGAGTACCACAGGCTAAAGACTCCACAATAGCTAATCCAAACCCTTCAAAAGATTGACTCGGCATCACCGTTAAATCAGCCGCTTGATAAGCCACAGGTAAATCACTTTCCGGTAAAAAACCTAAAAATTGGACATTATTTTCCAAGCCTAATTCTCTAGCCTGTTGTTGTAGTAAAGCTTGAATATGTCCCCGTCCAGCTATCGCTAACCAAACATCAGGAATGCCAGCTTTAATCATAGCTACAGCTTGCAATAATTTATCAATTCCCATGCGATGAACTAAGCGACGGGAAGTAAATAATATCGGCCGATTAGTTGGCCACCCTAGTTTGATTCTAGCCTCTTGACGTGATAAATTATTCTGAAAATGATTAATATCAACTCCACCGGGAATAATATTAATTTTCTGCCAAGGAATTTGGTATTTTTGATGAAGGATTTGACCAAAAGCTTTACTAAGAACAATAAAGCGATCGCACCGATTATAAGTGCTTTGTTCTATTAGTTGTTCCTTTAACCACACACTAAATTTCTGATTAACTACTTCTTCCTGACTTTCCGAAGCCCAAGGCCCATGAAAATTAAAAGTAATCGGTACTCCTTTAGGCAAAATATCTAAAATTGGAAAACTATATAATGCAAAATGGAGATTGATTGCATCAGGCTTACCTAATCTTGTTTTCTTAAAATTATTACGAATTGACCATAACCGAGAACTAATCTTACTATTTGGATCAGCTAAATTAGTCAACTTAATCTGTGTATTTTTAGCATCTACAGGTAAACCCACTCCACATAATTCTACTTGGTCTTGAGATGCTGCTAATTTATGAGTTAGTTCATAAATATACCGTTCCAATCCTCCAGGATGGCTAGGAAACCAACCCGTACCTAACGTTAGAATAGATGCCGATGGTGAACTTAATTTTATATCTTTACCCTTCACGTAATTATCTCCCCTTTGATAGATAAATTGAGATTAGTTATTTTGATTTACGCTTTTATTTATTTTGCCAATGCCAAGATAATTTATTTTCAGCATGATCTTTTAATACGACGCTGAGAATCAAAACCAGTTTAAATATAAAAATTATTCCATTTCCACAAATAAAATACATCAAAAAAATATATTTGCATAACAAATTATAGATATGTATATCAGTATCAATTCAGTGAGATGTGAGATATATTCAGAAAATCATAAAACCCGTAGGGGCGGGGTTTCCCCGCTATATAAACGTTTTTCGTGAACTCAGAAATATTACTATCATTAATTCGTAAAAAAGTTATATTTTATCTAAAAATTAGCAATCTTAGCAGCATTGAGTATAATTTTTTTTTATTTTAAAACTATATGTTATTAATAAAGTTTTGATGAAATTAAATGCAAAACAAAATTTATTTGTTATTTATGAGTAAGAATTTAAAAGCCTATCCTACAGGGATAAAATACAAATTCAAAAAGCATATTACAGCAAACAAATTATTTATGCAGATTAGTAAAACTTGCTACAAACTTTATCAATATCTTCATAACTTATTTTCGAGAAGATATTGGCGAAAAAAAATAACTTTCAATATTTTATTGGGTGTAACCTGTGGACTACTCGTAACATTTGCCGGCATGACAATGGATTTAGCAACAACTAAAAAATCTAAAGCAGTCAGAACTCCGGAAATTACATATATTACTTCTTGGTTAGGAAATACCATTGGTAATGGTAAATTGCGAGTCCAAAATAATATAGAAGGAATGTATGTCAAAGATGATGGAACAATTTATACAAATAGTGTTTGGGATGAAGCTGGTAGCGAAGCAGGAGTATATAAAGATGGTAAACCAATTTTTATCCTCGAAGATACACATGGTTGGAATCGTTTAGGTGGTAAAGCAATAACAGTAAATAACAAATATATTTATATTTCTATGACTCAAGGTGGAGCAAATCAAACAAAAGAAGATTATCCTCCCCAAGGACAAAATTGGTACTGCGTCAGACGTTATGACTTAACAGGAAAACCTGTACCTTTTGAAAAAGGAAATGGCTGGGATAAAAGTATGTTAATTACCAGTAAAAGTCATGAAGTCACAGGAATAGCAACAATAAATAATCAACTATTCGTTAGCAATGCTGGGGAGAATATTGTTCGGGTCTATAATACCGAAACAATGGCAGAAATAAATAGGTTTACTGTTAATAATCCTGGAAAAATTACCATTGATAAAAAAGGTAGTTTGTGGATTATTCAAAATAGACAAGGTGCTAAATTTGGAAAAATTGTCAATTATTCTCAAGCCGGAAAGAAATTACCCGAAGAAATTACGGATGTTGATAACCCATCAGCATTAGCCATTGATAATCTCGGTAGACTGGTAGTAGCAGAAAATGGGATTAATCAACAATTGGTAATTTACAATATTAATAATCAGCCAGTTCGCGTAGATACTTTTGGGGATAAAAAAGGTGTTTTCGGTGGTGTACCTGGAGAAGTAAAAATATCCAAACTCTATGGCATTACTGGAGTTGGGACAGATGCGAAAGGCAATATTTATGTAAATAATAATGGCTTTAATACATCGGGAACAGATTTAAGAAAATTTTCGCCATCAGGAAAAATAGTATGGCAATTACTAGGATTAATATTTGTAGATAATGCAGATACAGATCCAAAAACAGATGGTGTAAATATATTCACCAAACAAGAACAATATGTCATGGATTATAGCAAACCTGCGGGCAGACAATGGACTTATAAAGCCTACACAGTCAATCCTTTTAAATACGCTCAAGATCCACGTCTACATACATCACCAGATGGAACTTTTGTGCGGCGTATTCAAGGAAAACCTTTTGTATTCCTGACAGATATGTACAATAGCTTTTTGCAAATTTATCGTTTTCAACCAAATACAGATGGTAAAATTGCAATTCCTGCTGGGATGTTTGTTGGTACTAATGATCAAAATAAACAATCTATTAATGGCAATTGGCCACCCTATCAACCTGCACAAGGAGAATGGATTTGGCGCGATAGTAATGGCAATGGTGCATTTGAAAAAAATGAATATGATAGCAGTAAAGACTATCCCTATATCGGAGGTTGGTGGGTAGATAGCAAAGGAGATGTTTGGAAAACTTTGCGAACTGAAGATGGCATTCGTCATTATCCTTTACAGGGATTAGATACTAAAGGAAATCCCATTTACACCTATAGTTCGATGAAAAAACTCAAAACTCCTAGCACTTTCAAAGACTTGCGACGGATTGAGTATTTTCCCGAAACAGATACTATGTATTTATCCGGTTTTACGATTGAACATCCGGCATTTGCTGATGATGCCAAAGTCATAGGATCAGAAATTGCTCGCTTCGATAATTGGAGTCAAGGAAATCGTACTCCTAAATGGCGAACCGTCGTTCCCTACGACACTACAGGTAAAGGATTAGTTGCCACCGCAGCTATGAGTGTAGCTGGTGATTATGTATTTGCAGTGGGTGTAAAAACCGCCGAGGTATATGTTTACAAAACTGCTACCGGAGAACTCGTGAAAAACATGACTCCAGGTGCAGAAGTTGGCAAAGAAAGTGGTTGGGTTGATATTCCCTATGGTATCCGTGCTTTCCGTCGTGCTAATGATGAATATCTTGTATTTGTAGAAGAAAACTGGCAAGGTAAGGTGCTTATCTATCAGTTTCCTATTTGATACAGCAATTCTCGTTCTCATAAAATACAATGGAGGGCGGGGAAACCCCGCCCCTACTATTGTGTATCAGTCATTGTTGCCGCTATTATTTTCTTCGTCGGTTTCTACTTCAATAAGTTGTTCGTTATCTTTAATAGTTATATTTTCAATATCCTCGACGGAAATTTCTAAATCTTCTAAGGCTTCTTTTATTTTTTCATAGTGAGCCGGTTCAAATAAGAACTTAAACATTCTTTCTATCGTTTTTTCTTCATTGTCGCTTACTTCAATTTGTTTCTCAACAAACTGATTAAGAAACTTGAAGGTTTTAATAATAATTTTTTTATCACCTTGTTCATAAATTTTGATAATATATTTGTTTACATTTATTTTATCATTAAATTTTGCTTTTAAATATTTTGTAAAGCCTACTTTAAATAAGGCTAATAAATGATATAAACCTGTTTTAAAAGTATCATCATATGAAACAGGTGTAGCATGATAAATTACGTTGAAAACATAAAATGCACATAGCATATTTTCAAATGTTGTTTCATCATTGAATATCTTCTCATAACAACCATCTTTATGTTCTTTATGAGAGATAAAGTTCAAATCTTTATCCATTTCTTGTCTTTGATTATAGTTCTTCAAAACAGTAGAAGGATCTTGCAAATAATAAGCTAAATAGGCATTTGCAAACACATAATTTGAAACTTTTATTATATTTTCTGGAGTTTCTCTAAATTCATCACGTCGTTTTTCATACCAAATATTTGTTTGATAGGATGCGTTTTGCAGCATTATCTGTATATCGTCATTAGCACAAAAATCTCTATCATCTACGGGGTTTTGGGAATTAGTATACCTAGTAACATTCAAATCAAAATCTTTTCCGCCTGATTTTAATAAGCGTAAAGTTACCAAAGATTCACTATCCATTTGCTTACGCTTTGTTGGTGAGGCATCTTTGTAAGCTCGGTAAATGGCATAAACAGTTTGTGCGCCATTAATAATTTGCAATCCTGTTAATTCTATTTGTTCAGCTTTTCTGCGAATAGTAGGTAAGAAATAAGTAATTGCTGTAATACCATTATTGTAGTACCAAAAATAGGCAGGATTGTCCACCGCCGTTTTTTCTATATCTTCATTGAATTGTGATTGCAGGAGAGGATTTCTGACGTTTTTATAAAAAAGAGCAAATCCATATTTTTCAAATAAATCATAGATACTTTTGGGGCGAAGTAAGAACATATATGCCTCAAAAGGCTTCTCTATTTTAACAACTCCATTTTTTTGAACTATTTCTAAAGTAACAGGATTTTCTTCTGGATTTTGATAACTTTCTAGAGGATTTAAAGGTTCTATTTTTTTATATGTTCTGTCAATATAATCTACTTTTATACGGTTTATATCAATTACTTCAAATTTAGTTTTTTCATCAGATTTTATAAAAGCACTAATGTTTTCATCCGCTCCTCCTTTATATTGAGAAAGCGTCAAAAATATAAATTTAACCTCTCCATTAGCTTTGAGGTGATTATCCAGATCCTCTAATTTTGCTTTAATTTTTTCATTAACATTTTGCTTTTCACCTCGTAAAATGGTGTCAAAATCATTAAGTGCTTTTAGTATTTCATCTTTATCAGTTTCTTTTTCCGAATTATCAGCATTGTTCCATTTTGACTGAACGACATAAAAAATTTTATCTCCTTGATTGTTTGTGTTATCAAAAACAATGTCGCAAGAACTATCTTTGTCACCATCTGTAATGAAATCTTTATAGTTAGATTTTCTACCGTAAAATTCGAGAAACCAAATTAAGAGGGCATAAGATTTTTGATTGTTTATAGCACCTTTATGTTTTTTATGTTTTTTTATGAATTCATCATCTTGATATTTTTCTAAAAGTATATTAAGGTTGCTATCAATTACGTTGTAAAATTCTTTCGTAAGCATATAAAATCCTAATAAAAGTAAATTCTTTTTGAGTATTCAATTAAAGGTCATTAAATTGACAAGCCTAACTATTTATTATACCTTCATTTTCCGTCTATTCCATTCCTATACAACAAAAAGGCAAAAGTTCCTGTATATTTTCCCTGTAGATAATAATATCCAGAAACCGAGATTAACACCATCACCAATAGCGGTAAATTCCCTGCCTTTACTAGAGCCGATATTACCATATTGTAAGATTTATGTTAAATATAAGCTCTTTTACACTACAATAAACTAACTTGTCCATTATTGCGAATATAAAGAGAGCGATAGCGAAGCGCTCCGTAGGAATCGCCTGGATAGTCTCGACTGTTAGGACGAATTTCCAAAACCAATGTTCCAAAATTCGGTTTAGACACCACACCTTTTACATATCTTCCCCCATCATCCCAAAACATCAGAGAAAATTCTATGAGTTCGTCCCCTTTCAGGTCAAATTGTAATTTTTGTCCCGGTTTTAAAGTTGTTTGTCTTTGTTCTGGTAACTGTTCCAATTTCACAGATCCATAACTGCGATTTACAACTCTCACCCGAATATATTGTCCTGGCGTAAAATGCAGGGGTGCAGAACCACAACGAGAAGCACAAGTTTCTGCTAGTGTTAGCTTATATTAATTGGCATTAAATGTCATTGTCAATAATGTGGTATAAATTGCCAATCTCATGTTCATATTTTTACTCCTTTGTTGATATTTAGATATGCTGTAAAAATTCAATTTCAGGTAATAAGGAATCGTTGACAATTCCCACACCTGCAAAACCCCAACGTTTGAGCAAACTACCTATTTGTGCACTAGCCAGAGGTTCGACTGTCAAGCGGTTTGCTAAATCAGCAGCATGAGCATTTAGATAACTCATGGCATCAAAATCTTCTTTAAACAATAATAAATATCCTGATGTATCATCATCAACACGGGCTGTGAGATATTTACCATCACTTCTAGAACGAATAATATAATAAATCATTGGTAATGGGTAATGGGTAGTCAGTTGAGCAAAAAAGAGCAAAAATAAGACAGTGATAAAACTGGGAATACCTTGACCAGCATAACTGACTATTTGTAAAATCTGGTCAGTTCTACGATTTTGTTTTACAGCCGCGAGAATACCCAAAGGAATTGCGATCGCCCATCTGATAATTAAAGAACCTATACTAAAACATTGTCTTAAAAAAAGGAAGGAATTTTGACTGTACCAATATCATATATGCCCTTGGCATCAGGTGGAATTGCAAAGGGAATCATGGCTGGAGGGTCAGTAAATAAGCGTATTTCATAGCGTCCTGGTTTTAATCCCGAAGTAGCAAACTTACCTGAGCGATTGGTGAATATAGTAACTGGTTGCCAATTACGATCGCCCACAGCAACAATTTGTCCTGATCCTAAAGAAATAGGTTCACCATTAGCATTTAATAACTGTCCTCGCAAGAAAACAGTAGCGTCTGTTCCCACTTGCACTAATGTACCACTGTTATAACTTGGCAAAACTTTGATGACGCGATCGCCTACATCTATTCCTATAGGTAAATTAACTGTATCAATTATGAGATTAGAAATATTATAAGGACTTAAATTTGGCACTACACCAAATCCTAAATTATCAATGCGGGTGGTATAACCACCGGAAATAGGATTAATACCAATTTCTTGACCTTTAATACTGTTTTTGGGAATTACTAAAGCAAAACTATTATTAAGAGGACGTGACCACCCCAAATAACCATCAGCAAATACCAAAGCAGTACCAACATTGAATTTAGTTGTATTGGCCATGGTGTTATTTCCATCCCTAGCAAAAACCGCATTATGAGATAAATCCCAAACAAAACGATAACCTGTATAAGATAATCGCCCGTTCAAATTATAACTTTTGTCATTTTGGGTTAAACTTAAGGAAGGTTTTGGCGTGCCGATAGTTCGCAACGGGTTATAATTCCAATTTAGACGATTAGTAGGTTCTCCCCTATTATTAATATTAGATGATGCTTGGATTGATTGACGTATTCGGGGTAAAGTCCAAGAAAAACTAATGTCAGCACGTTGTTCTCCAAAACCAGTCCGATCAAGATTTTGACTGAGATTGAGATTCACATTTAACCCGTTGCGGAAACTCCTAGAAAGACCAAGAGAAACCCTATAAGTATTAGGAATATCTCGCCCAAATTGATATCTGGTACTCAAATTTCCTCTCATATTCCAGAATAATTTTTGACTATAATTAGCAGTAATATCATATAAAAAATTATTACGTGGGTTTGCTTCTCCTACTCTCACAAAATTCCGGCCTTTAGATTCCACAGTTAATCGAAAGGAACGTTGAGATGGATTATTTGCCCCAACTTGTAAGTATTCATAACGTAACTTACCAGCATAATCAATTCCTAATTCCTGATCGTGACTGAGGGCAATATCCCAGCCAAAGTTACCATAATTGGTGGCGAAAATTCCCTCTAAACCAGCAAGTTGTTGTTTAAAATCTGCTTGTACATAACTGCCTAAAGTCAACTGATTAGTTATACCTAAACGGTGGGATAAAGTCAAAATCGGTTGAGTAAAATCATAAGTGCGATCGCCCTTACTCTCAAGAGATGGAACACCCACACTATAGGCAAATTGCTGTACTCCAGGTGCTAATAAATCTCCCGCTACAGGTTTATAAAAATTCAATCTTTGCACCTGACCCACATCATCTTTAATCACTAACTCTACATCATTAATACCCCCATTCAAAGGTAAATCGCGGATATCTTGTCGTCCTGCTCGTAACTGTAAAGTCCGTTGTAATCTACCATTAACTAATACATCAACTAATGAATCTTTTTCTAAGAAAAACTCAAATTGGCTAATGGGTCGAGTGACTAAATAAGGTTGTAAACTAAAATTTTTGGCGACAGAAATTCCCAATTGAGGCTGACTATTTTGATAACCTGTAATGGGAAGAGCCAGATCCCCCACTACATAACGCAAAGCTTGTGCTGGTGCATCCCTAACTACTCGCAAATCTCCCCTAGTAAAAGCAGGTTCTCTTCCTTCTGTAAAATTGCCCCGTCCCTCAAACACCCAGTTTTGATAATTCAATGCACCATCTACAGCTAAACGTAAAGGTTGCAGTCCTATATTTGTTTGTCCTGAATCAGACCAAATATAATCTTTATCAGCGCGAAAATTAACATAGCCGCTAAAAGTGCTGGGAAGCACCGCTTTTTCAATATCAGGAGGTAATCTACTAGTATTTAACTGAGCTACATTAGTACGACGTTGAGCAGGTGTAACTTGAATTTGTAATTCTAATTTAGAGCGATCAAAAGTTGCTTGTAAGCCATTTTCTAGCAAAACTTCTAAGCTTAAATTACCTTGAGTATCAACCGCACTTGTCAGTTTTGCTTGGGTATCTGGACGAATAACTTTTTCTGTTTCTACTAACAAAGGTGCTGCTTGAATGCGAACTGCGGGAATATTTCCCAAGGTCAATAATACCTGTCCTCTTTGTTGTCCATCAATAAAAAATGGTACAATGACTCTCTGGTTTTCGTTACGGGGTTTCTTAAAAATTTCCTCAAATGTCGGATCTTGGTTTTCCTTTTTGGGAGGTATATTTGGCGATGGAGAAGGTGAATCCTGTCCTAAACTGGCTGTAGAATTAAATAAACTAGAACTGAAGGAAAAAAAGATAAATAGTCTTAATTTAATCGGATTTAATCTTAGTTTCATTCAAGACAGAAATCTCTTTTTAAAGATGATTAACACTTGCCCAAAATTGTTCTAAGAGGATGTCTGAGAAGTATCTTGTCGAGATCCCCCCAACCCCCCTTAAAAAGCCCTTAAAAAGGGGGGCTAAATTCTTCAAAGTCCCCCTTCTTAAGGGGGATTTAGGGGGATCTTTTCAAACATCCTCATGAGGAGAGCTTGACAAAGGGGTTGATATTCTTGATTATTCAACATCTTTAAATGTAAATGTGCCTGTGACTTTGCCTATAGGTAATTGTTGAGGCCAAGGAATAGAAAACCGTCGCTGACTACCTGCCAAAATCAGCCCATTATTCACACCTTCTAACTGTTCTGATTTGAGAGTAAATTGAGTTCCTTTGTCGCTAGTTAAGTTTAAATTTAATTCTGATAATACTGCCCGGCGAGTACCCTGATTATCAAAAGTAATTACTAACAAATCCTTTCCATCTTTTGATTTTTCATGAGTAATGCCATTCAGGATAACTTTAGATTGTGTATTTTTAGGGCGAATATACACCGATCCTATGTAACGAAACGTAATTTTGATTCCGGCTGCTATTGCCTGTGATTGTGATTGTTGGGTATCTTTTAAATTAATTGGTAACTGTTCAGCTATAATACGATAATTTAGTTCTTTTTCAGGGTTAGGATTACCTAACCATGTCACTCGCACCGATTGTACACCTTGAGGTGGTAGGATTATTTGGGATGGATAAACTAAAAAATCATCATCAGCTTTTTCAGTGGATTCTTGACCTTCTAAGCTGATTTTTCGTTTCACCATTGACAGTTCAACGGCGATTTGTTCTGAGGTATCATTAATAATTTTATAAGACTGGGTAGCACCTGCCCCTGCTGGTTCAAATACTTTAGAAATTGGCTCTAATTTAAAGGCTAGTGCTGGTGAAATGCTACTTAATACTACGAAAAAAATAAAGATAAAAAAATGCCGAATTGAGAGTTTCATGATTTGATTGTTATCAAATACAGTTAGATTAAATGTTTTTACCCCTCCCTAACCCTCCCCTTAGTAAGGTGAGGGAACTGGATTTTTATTGTTTCCCCAATTCAGGACTTACGCAAAATAGAACGAAAGTAGGGGTAATACCCTTCGGGAAGCAAGCTACATGAATTACCCCTACGCAAGAATAAGGTTTTCAGTCACATCTTACGTAAGTCCTAAAATTAAAGGTTTAAGTCTCAGTGGAAATTATTAAGGTTAAGGTATCACTGTATGTTCCTGCATCGGCATTATTCATGTTTGTAATCTCAATGTATAAGTCTCCATTACCAGTCACAGACCTTGAGAAGTCGGTTACAGTATCAAAACCATCGATTGGAGCTTCACTTCCATCATCACCTACGTGAAGTTTGTATGAAATCTGATCTAAATTGTCACTCATCAAGTTGCCGCTATTAGTCGAGGATGCAGTTAGGATTACATAAGGTGTGTTACTTGTAACACTAAAGTCAGCAATTTTTACAATCCCTCGTTGACTTGATAGGATGCTGTCGTATAAGTCAGTAGCTTCAGTTGTTGAGGTTAATGTAATGTTAGCTGTTACAGGCACTGTGGCATTAAGTTCAATAGTACTAGTTGTCTCAGCAAACGCAGCAGATCCAAAACCAAGGGGACTAAGAATTAAGCTAGAAGCAATGAAAAAACGACGTAAAGACATTGTAACTCTCTCCTGAAAGTCTTTAGAAAAGGTAGAAATCAATTAAATTCCGTTTTGTTAAGCGTGATTCAAAGATATCAACAAAACCCACAGTTACAAGTAGCAACTTGTGTTTTTTAGATCACGGCGTAAATAAAACAACCACTCTCAATAATTACTAAAAAGCCTAGGCCATATTATTTTTGACTTCCGCCTTGCGGTACTAGTCTTGTTATATTTTTAGTGGTTTTTTCTGTTGACAATCACATTATTCAATAAAAGATATCAATTATTAATAGCAATAATACTGATTTTTTTTTTTTTTTTTGACATTACTAGAGTGCTAGGCTGCATCAGTACAAAAGACTTATCCAAAAAAGAAAGTACAAAATATTTGACGAATTACCCCTCGTGAATACTATTGCTTTATTTGTAAAAATAATTACTTTGTCCTATTTTTGAGGCTAGTGATCATTAAGACAGGACTTACGCAACTGGCACATTGGCAAAGTCTGTCAGACTACATAGGGTTTGCTGAAAAAGTCTTTTCGTGAGGTCTAGGAGTCACCGAGTCACCGAGGAAAAATTAGGAGGAGATAAGAATAGTCTCGAATCTGAGAAAGTGATAGGTTTTTAATGGTTTCAATGCTTATTCCTCGCACCTAATTCACTTTTTTAAGCCTGAAACTCTTAATATATCTAGGTTTTTGGTTTATTCAGCAAGCCCTAAATACAAGTAAGCAAAGGCACAAAATGTCAAACTTTACATTTTTCAATTTCATACCTGAGTTCGGCAATGCCAAAAATTGAAGTTATAATAGGCTGTGATTGCTATTTTTAGTTGATGTTAAGCTGTTACGCAGCTAGATCCAATAATCCTAATATTGTTATTTCTTGTAGTGCGGGCATCTTGCCCGCAAGAATTATACAAATTAAATGCACAACAGCTTATCCTATAAATTCTGAAATTCTATCTTAAATCCTATAAATTCTGATTCAGATAAATTTATGACTCGTAAAAAAATATTATTAGAAAGTCAATCCTACACTTTTCGATCTTACTTTGAAATGCCCTATGAAGCTGATGAAATATTAGCAGAATTGGGCTATTCTTTAATAAGAAGATATATTGATTTACCTAAAAGTAATCATCCTTTACAAAGACTAGAGGAATTAAAACAACGAATTGAAGAATCTTTACCTTTAGTAAGTTTAAGTAGTGAAACAGCAAGACGAGAAACCCTAGTAGCACCAACATTATTAGAAGTTGCTCGCTATTGTCAATGTCAAGTGAGAATTGAATACCCATTGTCTGTAAATAACTGGTTAAAGGGTAATTTAGATTATTTTCTCAAACATAATCCTAGTTTATTGGTAGTTGAAGCTAAAAATGATGATTTAACACGAGGTTTTACACAACTTGCTGTAGAATTAATTGCTATTTCTCAAGTTGAAGAAGGAGATGTTTTTTATGGATGTGTTACCATTGGTGATGCTTGGCGTTTTGGAATATTAGAAAAAACCAATCAGCAAATTTTTCAGGATATTTCCTTGTATCGCATTCCTAATGATTTAGAAGATCTAATGAGAATTTTGGTAGGAATTTTGGCATAAACTAAATTTTCTAAGTTTACCCAATAAATTTGTTAGGACTCACATTAAGTTTTATGCAGGAAAGAGATTTTAAGAGACATTTTGTGTAAGTCCGGTTCTAATTCAAATCTTCTAACTTAATTCTCGGATCTGCTGCTTTTAAAATTAAGTCGGCAATTAAATTACCAACAATTAATAATACTGCACTCATTACTAAACTGGCCATGACTAAATATTGGTCTTTAGCTAAAACAGCTTGTAGGGTTAATTTTCCTAAACCTGGCCAATTGAAGAAATTTTCTGTAATAAATGCACCACCTAACAAACCTGCTAATTCAAAACCCAATAAAGTAATTAATGGGTTAATAGCATTTCGCAAAGCATGAACATAAATAACGCGGTTTTCTGGAAGTCCTTTAGCGCGGGCAGTTTGAATATAATCTTGGCGCAAAACATCCAATAATTGACCCCGCATAATGCGTTGTAAACCAGCAAAACTGGTAATACTCAAAGCAATTAATGGTAAAACTGAATGCCAAGCAATATCAAGAATTTTACCTAACCATGTTAGTTCTGCATGATCAATACTCGTCATATTACCAACGGGAAAAAGTGGGGTAGTTAATTGGGCAAAAAATAGTAAAAATAAAACAGTGATAAAACTGGGAATACCTTGACCAGCGTAACTGACTATTTGTAAAATCTGGTCAGTTCTACGATTTTGTTTTACAGCAGCGAGAATACCCAAAGGAATTGCGATCGCCCATGTAATAATTAAAGAAGCGATCGCTAATAACAACGTGGCTGGAACTCGTTCCCATAACAGCGACGATACAGAACGTTGATAAACAAAACTTGTGCCAAAATCACCTTTAGTGACAATTTGCTGCAACCAAAATCCAAACTGTTCTGGCCAAGATTTATCTAAACCAAATTGTTGTCTAATTTCCTCAATCCGTTCTCGGGAAATTTTCGGATTTTGTCCCAGGGTATCTACATAATCCCCTGGAGAAAACTTCATAATAAAAAATGACAAAGCCGACGCTAAAAAAATTGTCAATAGCGCCTGTAAAAGCCGTTTCATCACATAAATAAAAGTTTCATTCGTAACTAACTTCATCAGCCAGTCTCGACTTGTCTCCAAGGAAATTTTTGTCATTGGTAATTGGTGATTGGTAATTGGTGATTGGTAATTGGTGATTGGATAATTTTCGTCTTCTTTCTTTCTTTCTTCTTCCTCCTGACTCCGAACTCCGAACTGACTAATATTCAACCAGTGAGATAATAGGGACATCAGGTAAATGTTTTCGTCCTTGCAAATCCCGTAGCTCGATGATAAACCCAAACCCTATGAGTTCACAGTCAATCTTTTGTACCAACTTTGCTGTTGCACTAGCAGTACCACCAGTAGCAATCAAATCATCCACAATTAAGATCTTACAACCTGGTTTCAAAGCATCCTGATGTACTTCTAATGTATCCGTACCATATTCTAGTTGATATTCAATAGAGTGAACCGCTGCTGGTAATTTTCCTTTTTTGCGAACAGGAATAAAACCCGCACCCAATTTATAAGCCACAGGCGCACCAAAAATGAACCCCCGCGACTCCATACCGATAATATAATCCACCTCAAGTTCAATTTCTGAACATTTTTGTGCTAAAAGGTCAATAGTATATCGCAATCCTGCTGGGTCGCTTAATAGAGTAGTGACATCTCGAAATAAAATTCCCGGCTTAGGAAAGTCTGGTATATCACGAATCAGAGATTTTAAATCCATATTTGTGAGTAGTTATTGGTCAATCAAGAAACAAAGGGTAAGAGGCCAAAAATTTCCCCGATCCCTGCCAAATCCTACCCTATAATGTCATAACCTAGAGACTAGTGGCGTTCGTTAAAAGTCAAAAGTCAAAAGTCAAAAGTCAAACCGAATAGGGTACAGGCTTTCAGGATATTTATCATGGTTGGTTTATTTACGCCTTTGTGTACTAGTAGTCTGTCAAGAACTAATTGACGGGTAAATAAATTTTTCCTCTTCCTTCTTCCTATCCCTAACGGGACGCTTCGCGAACGCGCTCTTTGCGTCCTTCGTGGTTCATTTCTTCTTTATCCGTCGAAATTTATTTGACAGACTACTAGTACCGCAAAGTGCAAGTCAAAAGTCAAAAATTAAAAGTCAAAAATCAAAATTTATAGGTCGTAATGTATATAATTGAACTGCCATATCGCGCCAGCGATTAGCCATGAGAGGTTAATATCAATCACTTTATTGGAAACGTATAAGGTATTTTATAGAATGAATGTCTCCGCTAGTATCCCATCTTTAAACAGCCCAAACGCTCAGGGAACGCCGATGATTTTGGATACTTTACCAGATCCAGCGATCGCCGGCCAAGTATGTCCAGCCAGAACTAGATTGCAAATAGATTTAATGTTATTAGCCATTGAAGCCTTAGAACTAGGCGGTTCTGAAGCCATTTTATCCTTTGCAGAAGAATTAGACCTCAAAGGAATCATCAAAAATCGGGTAAACTTATGGCGAATGCGAGCTTCTAACCCCATGAGGAGAGCGCATAGTCGCCGTCCCTTAGATATTTTAGAAGCCAAAGCCCTCGTAGTCATTGCTTGTTACATCGCTCGGCGGTTAACAGTCGTCATCCGCCAACTACTAACCATATATCAACAATTAGCCCAAAAACAGATTCCCCCAGAACAAAATTTAAGATTAGCTAATTACCTAGAAAGGTTTAGAACCCACTTTAAAAGTCGGATGAATTCCCGGCGTTCTGGTGTAATAGCATTAAATTCTGATGAAAAATTAGATGAACTAGCTATAGACTTATTAGGAAAATTACTATTCTGCACAGGTACGGCGGGAATGCAGCGATACTGGATTTCTCTTTTTGACGGTGAAGTGGAGTAGAGTAAATAAAATGAATATCCAACGTAAATATAGTTTACCTAATTGCACCCTGCTCCTAGAAGGGTTAAGTGACATGACACGGACAGCTAACTTTCAAGAAATGCGTCCCGAACTATCCATATTAGTGAATGCAGAATGCCATTTATCTAATTATGATCAACCCATAAGTGGAGGTAGAGAATTTTTTGAAAGCTTAGTTAGAGCCGTGAGTGCTTACGCTCAAGAAGTTTTAAGCAATATACCCAATCCCCAAGGCAAAAAATTTGAACATCAAAATTCAGAATTAGTTGAATTACAGAAAATTGACAGCAACAGACACAAATTAATTGTTCACTCTGAAATCACAGCAGACAATCAAGGGGGAAATAACAACCCCGGACAACCGCTGCAAGTCGTCCTCAACACAGTCCAATTATTTGATTTAGTTGAAGCCGTAGATCAGTTTTTTGCTGATAGCCAGACTTTACCAGAATTATCCCTAGAACTATACCCAGTTCATCGCAGTTATGGTGGTTCTAGTCAAACCTTAATTAAACAAGCAATCCCCGCTACCGTCGGCGTATCCAGCCTAGCCGTAGCTGCCCTAGCCTTTAGTTTAATTCCTGCCCCCCAAATTCGTCCACCTCAAGTCAAACCAGAAACACAGTCCAGCGCCTCCACACCCACACCCATAGCGTCAGTATCACCCTCCATTACACCCACAGTAGCAGCCACCCCCACAACCACAACCACAGCATCAGAAACCCCTGTTAACAAGGATTTGGAAGCACTTTTAAAGACAGTTCCAGAAATAACAGATCCATCTCAATTACGGGCATTAAATCGCCAAGTTTACAATCAAATTCATCCCGCTTGGACAAATCGCTCAGAATTACCAGAGGATTTAGTTTATCGTTTAGGTGTGGCCGCCGATGGTAGTATTGTTGGTTATAAAGCAGTAAATCAGAAAGCTAGTGATGCGATCGATAAAACACCACTACCTAGACTACTCTATAATCCTGCTAATCGCGTCCCTAATGAACCTATTGCTCAATTCAAAGTCGTATTTACCCAAAAAGGGTTTCTAGAAATTAGTCCCTGGTTAGGATACGCTAAAACACCAGAAGTAACTGGCGAAAAAATTACTGATATCAATAAAATCAAGGATTTAAATCAAAAGCTGTATAGTACAATTCGTCAAAATTGGAGTGTTACTCCTACCTTTGCTAAGGATTTAAAATATCGAGTAGCAGTGAATAAAGAAGGGGTAATAGCGGACTATGAACCACTTAATCAAGTCGCTTTTGATTATTTCCGGGAAACTCCTCTACCTCAGATGTTCCAATCAGTGTATGGCTCAAATGTAGCTGCACCTGATAATAAACAACCTCTAGCTCATTTTCAGGTACTATTTACACCCAAGGGAGAATTAAAAGTCGACCCTTGGAAGGGATATAAATAATTGTCAGTTCTCAGTTGTCAGTTGTCAGTTGTACTTCTTCTTCCTCCTGACTCCTGACTCCTAGCTCTCACGAAAAGATTTTTAAAGTTATGATATTCAAAATTTTGGCAAATTTTTTCATATTAGTAATTATAGCTGTTTGGGTAATGGCGATCGCTCTAATTTCTGTCCAAAATGCTACTCCTGTATCTTTACGGTTTTTGGTCTTTCAATCCATACAAATTCCCTTTGGGTTAATGTTAGCTTTTAGTCTGGCTGTCGGTTTGTTAGGTACAGCAGTTTTGCAGCCTCTCTGGGGTTTGGGAGAGTCGCAATCTAGAATAGATGAAGATGCAGAGTTTTTTGTTGATGATGAGGATTTCTAGTAGGGCTGGGGAAACCCGTCCCTCGATTAGCTTATGAAGGCAATACAGATGATATGGTAATCTAGCTGGAAATCTGAATTATAACTATGATAATCCCATAGTCCCTATTGTCAATAGATTAACCAGGTTAGATATTAACTCATTTAACTTAGAAACTGACATCGGCAGAATAGCTAATTTTCAAGGGACTGGACAATTAAAAGAAGTTAGTAATTTAGCAGGTATTCTCCAAAATGGTCAACCAACAATTGGTACTTTGTCTGGTTTAATAACTGGAAGATCACAAACTGCTGACGGTAATTTTCTACTTTTTAATAATACTCCTATAACTATCAGTGGTGTTGTATCTTCTCTTCAGAAGATTAAGATTCTTCATTTTTTTTCCATAATTTTTCTGAAAAATTGTTTGGTATATTTGTACGGCTTTGGATTTAGTGTTAGTTAAATCAACAATAATTCAATAAACTTACAGTATTTACTGTATAACAGTATAACTAAGTTTATTAATTACAAAAAATGCCGCAAGACTTAACTTTGATTCATAGTTTGCTTCTCTTGGGTACCGCGTTTATTGCCGGTGGACTCAATGCTGTCGCGGGTGGTGGTAGTTTCATTACATTTCCTACCCTAATATTTACGGGTGTCGCACCAATTATCGCTAATGCTACAAATAATACTGCTTTGTGGATAGCAGCGATCGCTAGTGCAAGGGCATATCGTCAAGATTTGAATATTGAAAAAAGACAATTATTATTACTAGCCGGCACAAGTTTAGTTGGTGGTGTGATTGGTTCGGTGGCTTTGTTATATACATCACCGGATGTGTTTAAAAAGATGCTGCCCTATTTATTACTATCAGCAACATTAATATTTACATTCAGTGAATCTCTAAAAAGCTGGCTGCAACTTCAGAGTAAAAATGATATTTCTACACCTCCACCTTTATTTATTCTTTTAGTTTCTCAATTAGCAATCTCTATATATGGTGGTTTTTTTGGTGCGGGTGTAGGCATTTTAATGTTGGCAACTTTAACCTTTTTAGGGATTAAAAATATTCACTCTATTAATGCTTTTAAAACTTTATTAGGTAGTTGCATTAATGGTGTGGCTATTATTCCCTTTATGTTCGCTAATTTGATTGCTTGGCATCAAGTTATTATAATGGCGGTTGGTGGTTCTTTGGGTGGTTATTTATGCGCTCATTTTGCCCGCAGACTAGAACCTAATTTGGTGCGGAAATTTGTGATAGTGGTGGCTTTTGGGATGACTACTTACTTTTTTATTCATGGTTAAGCAGGTGGATACAATTATACTGAAAACGGTTTATCTGTTGCCTTCCACAACCGCCAGGGAATAAATTCCCTGTCTCATAGCTCAAGTCCGTTGAAACGGACTAAGTAGGTGAACACAATAAGGGACTTCCAATTAAAAAAATACCCAAAAATTTCTTGTGGTGCGGGACGAATTGCCCGCTAATCATCAAGGACGGGCAGGATGCCCATCCCACAAAATTGGGTAATTTGTTTTTTGGTGTTCCGTTAAGGTTTGCTGATAGCGTAGCGTAAGCCATAAAAGTTATCTGTGAGGGCTAGAAGTATGGCTAACGGCTATGCCTTCGGCACACTACGTAAACGCTATCAGGAGGTAGGGGCGCAGGGCCTGCGCCCATTCAGGAGTATGGCTAACGCCACGCTGCGCTATCAGGAGGATTTAGAAGAAGTTAGAAGTAATATCAAGTCTGGAAAATTGAGCGATTTATATATTTTGATTTTCCTCCGCCCACCTACTTAATATATTTTCCGGTGTTGCTGATTAAGGGTATGAATTTTAGTCTCACGCAAAGGCGCAAAGACGCAAAGTTCAGAGTTTTAAAGGTTTAATTTGGGAATTTCATACCTGAGTTCAGCAACGCCTATTTTCCTAGTATGTCACTATAAATACTAAATGGACGGGCTAGAAACTTAGCTCACAATAATTGTATGACTGTGGGAGGGGTGTCTTGTTTATGCAAATATTAATTAAATATAAAACTATTGATTTTGTGACTTTGATTACAGTTTTTCCTATCTGGTAACGCTTGAATGGAAAAATAACCTATTTTTTCCCAAAAAATAAACAGGACTGTCTCAAGGATTACACCATAGGGATCACGGCTAATCTAAGAAAAGTTAGATCTAAAGTAAATTTATATATCTGAGGCATGATGATAAAAACTATCAAGTTTAAGATAATGACCAAAGATATCAACTTTTTTACATTCACAATAATTAAACAGGTTTTTTCGCTTTTTCTCAAAAGTTATTAATTTCAGGGGTTTTAAAATGCAAGCATCACAAAAGATTCATTGCCCAAATTGCGGTAGTGCGGCTGAACGTCACTATATTGCTGATAGTCAAGTTACCAGAACACAATGTCCTACTTGCGATTATTTGATGATCACTTGCACTCGCACGGGTAAGGTGATTGAGGCTTATGCACCAGGAATTTATGCTAGGAAATAATTGACAATTTTATTGACAAATTACCTTTTTGTTGTTCTTAATTGTCCACAAGCAGCATCGGCTTCTAAACCGCGAGAATAACGGACACTGACGGCGGTATTTTGTTGTTGAAGAACGTTGACAAAGGCTTCGATTCGGTCGCGGGTTGGTCTTTTGTAATCTACTTCTTCTATGGGATTGTAGGGGATTAAGTTAACGTGACTTTGAAATCCTCGCAGACGTTTTGATAGTTCTAAGGCGTGTTCGGGTAAGTCGTTGACTCCAGCGAGAAGTATGTATTCAAAGGTAACTCTGCGTCCAGTTATTTCTACGTATTCTCGACATTCTGCGAGTAAGTCTTCTATGGGGTAGGGTTTAGCGCTGGGAATGAGTTGTTCCCGTAATGCTTGGTTGGGTGCGTGGAGGCTGACAGCGAGGGTAATTTGCAGTTGGTGTTGGGCGACTTGCAAAATGCGATCGCGGATGCCTACAGTAGATAGTGTAAGCGATCGCGCACCAATTCCGATATCTTGATTAATGGATTTAATTGCTAAAATCACATTTTCCGTATTCAACAATGGTTCACCCATGCCCATGAATACGACGTTACTCACCCGTTCTTGAAAATCTTCTTGGACAGTCAACACTTGATCAACGATTTCCGCACGGGTAAGATTACGTTTATAACCACCTTTCCCAGTTGCACAAAAATCACAAGCCATTGGACAGCCAACTTGAGTAGAAACGCAGACTGTTAACCGTTTATCGCTGGGAATACCCACTGTTTCCACAATTTCCCCGTCAGCTAATTTGAGGAGATATTTGACTGTACCATCGGGGGCAACAGAGCGGTAATGTAGAGAAGAACGACCTATGGGAATATCTGCAACTTCCAAACGCCAATTTTTCGGAAATACAGAAATATTAGCGAGCGATCGCACACCCTTATTATAGATCCAATCATGCAATTGCTTACCCCGATAACCCGGTTGTCCCTGCTGCTGTACCCAAGCAGTTAACTCCGTCACGGAAGCACCAAGGAGAGGGGGAAGAAGTTCAGATTTAGTGGAGTTAGGTGAATCTAGCTGAGATCCAAGCGGCGTAGCAGACATAAGAAATTACAAGTTGATGCTAATTTCCTATTCTACTATATTGTTTTTGTTTCGCGCAAAGGGGCAAAGGCGCAAAGGAAGAAATAGATTAAGGAATTTCGGTTCTTCGGTACTTACTATGCTAAATAATTTTGTCAACCCCTAAAATCCTTATACCGTAAGGATTTTACGTTAATTCATCGGTGAATTTGATATAAATTTGGCATCAAAAACAATGAAACCCTTTATTTATATGGGTTATGGGGTAAATAAACTCATATTTGGCATAACAGGTACGGAAGAACCGGAATTTCTAAGGTAATAATAGTAACCTCTGGTGGACAAAATAACCGTCCGGGGAAATAAGTTCCTAAGCCTCGATTTACATATAATTGATTATTTCCCACTATATGTAAACCCTCTGACCATTGCCAGTGGCGTAATATAGAATGGGTTTTCCGTAAAAATGGTAATTTACGGAGAAGTTTTTTCGGGATTTTTTTAACTATTTTTGCATAGTAAATCATAGCGGGTCCCATTCCAGGAATTACTATTTGTCCACCATGACTATGACCAGATAATTGTAAATCTACTCGCCATTTTTTGAGGATTTCGGCTGTATCTGGGTGATGAGATAAGACAATCCGAGGTGTAGTCGAATCCAGTTGATTCATAATTGCTTCTGGATTAAATTCTCGTGAATAAAAATCCGCTAATCCCACTAAAGGTAATTTTTCTCCCAAGGGGTAAGCAATTTGATTCCAAAGTACATTAATGCCCACGTTTGTTAAAGCATTTGTAATTTCTAATTTTGAACTGGGATAACAAATATCATGATTACCAAGGATAGCATAGACACCATAGCGACTTTCTAGGTTTTTTAGTCGTGATGCTAGTTGGTGAATTGGTTTAGCGATTGTGTTAACGTAGTCGCCAGTTAAAATAACTAAATCTGGTTTTGCGGCATTACTAACAGCAATTGCTTCTGTCAACATTTTTTCTGATAATAGACCATTATCATAGTGAAAATCTGACATTTGTACCAGCTTTAATCCTGCTAATGATAGAGGTAAGTTGGGGATTTTTACTGTCAATTTTTCTGTGGATAAAGCTCCAGTTAATAGTTTGTGCATAATATATGAATAAAATTATGTTGATAAATAAATACAAAATTCCGTAGGTTGGGTTGACGCAAGGAAACCCAACATTTTATAACCTTTGTTGGGTTGCGCTGTTGCTTAACCCAACCTACAATTATCAAAATATAATCGGATTTCTTTTAAGGTTAACAAAAGATATTGATATTAACTGTATCCAAAGAGTAATATATTTGAATAGTCAGATCCCCGACCTCTTAAAGAAATCAGGGATCTATGATCTATCATTCTTTTATAGCTATGAGGAAACTAATCTATCTTGTAGTTTGGCTACCATTTCCGCACGAGTAGAAACGTCTAATTTACGGAACATCCTTTTTAAAGCTTGCTTGACAGAATTTTGAGTAATCCATAATTTAACGGCAATTTCCCCATTAGTTAAACCTTGGGCTACTAATTTGGCAATTTCTAATTCCCGCGCTGTCAAGGGACAATTACCAGCAGATGCAAAGGTTTTTGGTTGTGCTTGAAGTGTCGCCATTTTCGCCGACAAATGTAAACAAACTGCACTTAAATCAGCTAAATCATTACTATCAAAAGGCTGACTTCCGGGGTCACGAGCAAAGTTTAAAGTCCCTACTAATTGACCATTACAAACTATGGGACCAGTCATCACGTGTTCATGACGAGTGCAATAGTTTTTCCAGTCTTCTGGGGACAAAATTAATTGCTCATGGGTGGGGGCGTGACGTTCGACAACATAACGCCCAATGGGGTTAGCTTCTAAGCAGACAGCGGGAATTTCAGGAACTTCAATTTGAGTATCTAATTGGTCATCTAGGAGATCAATACCCCAATGTTGTACTGCAAAATGGTCGCCAATGGTATCCATCAGAGCTAGTTTTAATTCTTGCTCATTTTGGACATTAGCGATCGCTTGGAAAATGGCGTGGAGAGTTTTAGCCATAAGTGTACCCATTTGGGGTCTATGCGAACCTCGATAATTACCTCTATGCTAATACCAGCAACGATAAAAAGCTATTTTAACTTGTAACCAGAGGACAAGCACGATGACAGTTACCCAAATCTCAGCCCAAGAACTTTTTCAGGCTGCCTATCAAAACCGTTATACTTGGGATGAAAATTTCCCTGGCTATACCGCAGATATTACTTATAAGTATGATGACCAAGTGATCAAAGGTCAAGTGCGGATTGATGCCAATATGAAGGCAGAAGTTCTGAATGTGGAAGACGAAGCTGCTAAAAAAGCCATTCACGGACAAGCTTGGGAAATCGCCGTTCACCGTGTCCGTCGCTCTTTTGAACAAACTCACGGCGCAAACACCTTTAGATATGGTAGCACTGACGCAAACGGTGCAGTAGAACTTTTTGTTGGTGGAAAGTCGGAAGGAGATAAGTACAAAGTGCGTAACAATGAAGTTTGCCATGTTCACCGTTTAATTCACGGTACTTTTGTGACTATTAACACTTTTAGCAGTCACGATACTGGAGAAGGATATCTTTCTCACACATACAATTCTGTTTATCATGACCCCGAAACCGGCGCTCAAAAGGGCGGTAAAAGCGATTTTACTGATGAATATGAAAAGGTAGGAAATTATTACATTCTCAACCGTCGAGAAATCCGCACGGAAATCGCAGAACGTATTTCTATTCAAGATTTCATCTTTTCTAACATTGAGTTGTTAGGTTAGGTTTTTGAATAGTCTTTGACAATCTCAGTTTTAAGTCTCTATCTTCCATGAACCCACAATGATTACATACACGGGTTCTAGTTGATAGGGACTTTTTTGTCTGAATCAGGATTTCCAGGATGAAAAATACTGTAAAATATGTGATAATTGATTATAAAAACTACTATATATGTCTTCTTTATTATATCTAAATTTTATTTTATTCTATTCTATTTCCGTAAACTTAGCCGCCTGTTGAAAATAAACATTTAACATTAAACCTATATCATGAAGAATAGCAGAATTAATATTCTTTTCTATTTCTGGTAAAAGCATTTTCTCAATAAAAATATCATAGTTAAGATGTTGTATAGATAGATATTTTTTTGCTTGATCAAACAAATGTTTCAATACCTGTCTACCCTGAAACAATCTCTTTGCTTGATTAATATCTAGTACCATAGGGTCATGAAACCAAGATTGCCACGTAATTTCTTGTAATTTATTATTGAGTATTGTTTCTAAAGCTTGAATTTTTGTTTGAGATTCTCCACACTTAATGTGTATTTGTTCTTTAAACCAAATCTCAATTTCCTCTAAAGAAAATATCTGATTTTGTGGTTTGTCTAATTTTAATCTCTCGTAATTTTGTCTAAAGCGAAATCTTAAACACTCAACTAATTCATTACATATAGAACTTTGCCAATTGGCAATAGCATTAAAGTTTCCGCTACCACCAACCTCAATCACATCATAGTTTATCTGAGGCAGAATATTTGCATAAATCAACTCTTGAATGGCTCTCTCTATAAATGACCATTCCTTTCCTTCAACAAGAATATATAAAATATTTTTAGATATTTCCATTATTTTTCTGCCAAATCACCCAAATTAATAATTTCAAAGTCATAAAACATTTTTGCTACAGTTGGGGAATGGGTTGTAAAAATATATTGATTATTTGATTCATCCTTTCGTAAAACTTGAATTAATCTTTTTTGCCAAGCAGGATGTAAATGTAGTTCAACTTCGTCAATAAGAACAATAGAATTTTTAGCGGTATCTGCTGCTAAACCAACTAAAATTCTTAAAATTTGATGTTCTCCTGAACTCATTTGTAATAAATCATATTCTACACTCTTTCTTTTGAGAATCACAGTATCAGAATCGGGACCTGACTCTAAACCTATTAATTCTGAAGGAAAACAAATTTTATTAAATAATCTTTGAACTCTTTTCCAATACGATTCACCATATTTTTCCTCGTTCCATGTTAAATCTTTACGGTAATATTGATTTAACCATAATAAAACATCGCTATGTGCATTTTGATCTTCCTGATTTTGTTTATTAAAACTCTTAAATAATCTTACAGTACGTCTTTGATCTAAATAGCAAACTCCGCCAATTCTATCAAATATTTGTGAAGTTTGACGATTTTTAGATATTGCCTGAGAAGCTCTACCTCTTGCACCCAAAACTTTAATAGAATTTCCAGGTGAAATATCATAATCACATAAATTCTTTGTATTTAGTTTTCTATTTGGATAATACCAAATAACTTTTGCTGGACTTTCTAAAGGTGGAACTGGGTTTGATAAATCAAAGTTTTGGTCTAATTCAAGTGATGAATAAACATCATTAATAGCTTCAGCTTCATCTCTTTCAAGAGAATATTCAAATGCGATTTGAGTTATATTTGTTGTCCCCCTAACTAATTGTTGTATATTGTATTCTAAACCCTCTCTTAACTCTGGATGTTTTGGATTTTCAAATACTTTAACTACAACATGAATGGCATCTAAAATTAAAGTTTTCCCAGAACCATTAGGACCAACAATTAAATTTATAGGTCTAGGACGACTAAGTAAATCTGTAAAATCTAAAGAGATATCGTTAATAGCACGAAAGTTTTTTATTTCTAAGGAGTGTAGTTTCATATAAATATTTTTAGTTTTAAACTATAGGCAATGTGAATTGTCAAATAAATTACTGGTTATTTATGTAACAAATTACCAAAATATAGCTTGATTATAGCTTGCACTCATGCAATAATCAATCTAATTCAGATCACTGTCTGAATCAGGATTTCCAGGATTTAAGGATTTACAGGATGAAAGAATAATATATTATGTGTTATCCTTGTATGGATTATCACTATACGTTAAGCCTTTCTTAAGAAGTTATCAGAAAATGAATATGCGTGATTTATTCCCTGGTTATTATCAACCCACAGAGCAAGAGTTTGATGAATTATGGAAAGAATGTATTTTTTCTTTTGATACAAAGAGAAAGCAAATCTTCCACAACTGCTAAAAGTCGATCATTTTCTTCCTCAGTTTTAATAACTCGCGGTTGAGACTGAGAAAGTAATTTTCTGTAAACTTCTGGATCAAAAGTAAGGGTCATTCCCAATTCCCTCCTTAAGATGGTTGGGAATCTAAGGTGGATAAGGTTTATAATGTATAGGTGAAATTGTTCACCAACATACCGGGAACTAAACTACCTCCTAATTGTCGGCTTCCGTAAGTTCCGACTTCGGGAATAAATTCTTGGAAGTTGGTTAAATCAATGAGATTTTCTGCACCCCAAAAACGATAGAGACTTTCATCAAAGCGCAGGTTGGCTATGGGGGCAATGATTTCGCCATTTTCTACCCAAAAGCACGCATAACGAGTCATTCCTGTAATTCTGCCAGATGGGCGATCGCTCCAGTTCAAATAATGTAAATTAGAAACATATAATCCTGTATCTAAACTGGGTAAAATCTGCTCAAAAGTCAAATTACCAAGGCTGATTTCTGGAGAACGTAAGGTTTCTGAACCATTCGCACCATTCGCAGGTTTATTATATTCCTTCGCTGTGCGAGAATTAACTAAGCTATTAATTAAAATCCCTTTTTCAATTAATGTTAATTCTGGTGCAGCTATTTCTCCCAAATTATTAAATCTAGGAACTAAACCACTTTGAAAATTTTCTTTTAACGTGAATTTTGAGGAAAGTTGTTTTTCTTGACGTGATAAAGCAGCTAAAGCACTATTACCTTGTTGAATATCGGCTTCACTAATAGCACCCCAGGAAAGCATACCCAATAAATCAGCTACCGCCGCCGGAGCAAAATAAGTTCTATATTGTCCTTTGGGTAATTCTTTAACTGGACGAGATAGCATTTCTATTTGCTGTTTCCCATCATTTATTTTCGCTAAATAAGCAGATTCATTCCATTCACTTCCGGCAAAAGTTCCTTTTACAGCTTGTCCTGATGCCATAAATAAGGAATAATCTAAATTAAAGGAATCAGTCACAAACCAGTGTTTTTTTCCGCTAGAATCACCATAACCTCTGATAACAACTCCTCCAGCATACATCCCTGTAAAATCTAAATTAGTCACTGTTTCCAGGATACTGGGAACTAATATTTCTGGAGTGAGTAATTTACCAGTATTAATTTCTCGACTGCTATTATTTTCTGATGGTAAAACTAAATAAGGATCAATTGGTAATAATGGTAATTCATCACGTAATTCTTGTAAAGCGGTGGAGGCTAATTCCCAATCTACGTCCCAATTTCCAGTCAAGGGAAACTGACGGGAACTAGTGCGTTGATTAGCCATTAAGGTCAATTGAATCGAACCATCATGAACACAACCTGTTTGTCTCACTTTGGCAGAATTAAAGCGGGTAAATTGACTGCTTTCGCTGCTAAGTCTAACGGTGAAATGTTCATGTTCTGCTTTTTTATTCAGCAGAGTTTCGATGAGTTGATTAAAAGTTTTTTCTAAAGTTGATAATTCTGCAAGTTTCATGATTTAAATTGTATCTGGATCAATATTTAATTCTCGCAATTTTGCGGCTAAACGTTCTGCTCTTTTGGTTTCCTCTTCTGCGGTTTCTTCTGGTGTAGGGACTAACTCTCCTGCTGGAGTAAAATACCTTAAAAATCCTTGATGAATTCCTAAATATAAACCTAACTGTTCACTCCATAAATGTCCCTTTTCATTTGGTTGTAAAGGTTGATATTTTCCATTTGTTAAATAAAAACCTGCAAATTCTAATGTATAAGGGTCAAACCAAAGGTAATCCGGTGTGCGGAAAGTATTTTGATAAAGTTCTTTTTTGTATTCTCTATCAGTATTAGCTGTACTGGGTGAAAGAATTTCTAAGATGAAATTAGGATATTTACCATCTTCTTCCCACACTACCCAACTTTTCCGAGTTTTGCGTTCAGTTTCCAAGACGACGAAAAAATCAGGACCTCGGAAATATTCTGATTTTTTCTGATTAGGACTATAGTAAATACTCAAATTTCCCGCAGCATAGAAATCATATCTATCTTTCCACAACCATTTGAGACATTTGATTAAGAGCATAATTTGCTCTAGGTGCAATTCTGATTCCACGGGAGGTTCATCACTATATAAATCACTAGGAGGAAATATTACATCTGGGGAGATGTTTTCTTTGCATTCTAATTCTTGAGTAATCATCATGATATGATACCAAGTAGTTATTTATTGATTATAGCATTACGTAGGTTGGGTTGAGAAAACCCAACATTATATTATTCTTTTCTTGGGTGGCGCTGTTGCTTAACCCAACCTACATGACTAAAGGGTGTTTTGTTTGTTTAATCTGTTGTATAAATTCGGTAGTATTCTGCTTAAATTATGAATCTAGACTTTTAAAACAACCTCCCAGGTTAAGCAACAGAGTAAATTAGCAACTGGATTAAATTGTATCAGGATCTATATTTAATTCCCGCAGCTTTGCTGCTAAACGTTCTGATTTTCTCGCTTCTTTTTCTGCTCTTTTAGTTTCCTGTTCTGCGGTTTCTTCAGGTGTGGGAACTAGCTCTCCTGCTGGGGTAAAATACCGTAATAGTCCTTGATAAATTCCTAAATATAAACCTAGCTGACGACTCCACAAATGTCCTTGCTGATTTTGTTCTAAAGGTTGATATTCTCCGTCTACTAAATGAAAACCTGCAAATTCTAGTGTATAAGGGTCGAACCAAAAATAATCTGGTGTGCGGAAAGTATTTCGATAAAGTTCTTTTTTATATTCTCTATCTGTATTAGCTGTAGTTGGTGAGAGAATTTCTAAAATGAAATTAGGATATTTACCATCTTCTTCCCAAACTACCCAACTTTTACGGGTTTTGCGTTCTGTTCCCAAGACCACAAAGAAATCTGGACCTCGGAAATATTCAGATTTTTTCTGATTAGGACTATAGTAAATGGTGAGATTTCCCGCAGCATAGAAATCATTTCTATCTTTCCACAACCATTCTAGACATTTGAAAAGTAGAATTATTTGTCTTAGATGTAGTTCTGTTTCCACGGTTGGTTCATCACTATATAAATCACTTGGGGGAAATATTACATCTTGGGAGATGTTTTCTTGACATTTTAATTCTTGAGTGATCATCATGATGTGATACCAAGTAGTTATTTGTTGATTATAGCATTATGTAGGTTGGGTTGAGAAAACCCAACATTATATATATTATTCTTTTCTTGGGTTGCGCTGTATATTATATCTTTTGTTGGGTTGCGCTGTTGCTTAACCCAACCTACATGACTGGTTGGATGATAATTTGATATTTCTCATGGAAGGGAATGTATATCTTTAGCAAGGTTAATTTAATTTGGTTATGTTTGTCAATATATTTTGTCTGAATCAGGATGTCCAGGATTAAAGGATTTACAGGATTTTTGTTTAGATTTGGATTTTGATGAGTTGAATGATTAAATATTTTTGTCTGAATCAGGATGTCCAGGATTAAAGGATTTACAGGATTTTTGTATGGATTTGGATTTTGATGAGTTGAATAATTAAATAATTTTGTCTGAATCAGGATGTCCAGGATTAAAGGATTTACAGGATTTTTGTATGGATTTGGATTTTGATGAGTTGAATAATTAAATAATTTTGTCTGAATCAGGATGTCCAGGATTAAAGGATTTACAGGATTTTTGTATGGATTTGGATTTTGATGAGTTGAATAATTAAATAATTGTGTGTTTCTCAAAGATAGTTCATTCAGAAAGCAATTGAATTCCATATATCCTGGGATACGCCACGCTATCAGGCTTTGTTATCATCATTGACAGAATTGGTAGATTAATAGAATTTGGTGATCATTAAAAATATTTAATCTCTTCATCCTGTAAATCCTTAAATCCTGGGTATCCTGATTCAGACATTATCCTGTAAATCTTTAAATCCTGGATATCCTGATTCAGACATCTTCATTATATCTTTTGTTGGGTTGCGCTGTCGCTTAACCCAACCTACATGACTGACATTTTCACGGCTTAATTAAAGATTCCTCTGACTGACGATATTTAGCAATTAATTTACGTCTTTTTAAGGGTAGATAAAGCAGCATGAAAAGTGTGGTTAAACCTGTTCCAGTCAGTGCTAACAAAATAAATGAGTTAAAACCTATTATTATTCCCGTTCCCACACTAATCCCCAATCCTAATATAAATAGTGTCAGTTTAGTTGTAAATGAATTTTTAACCAGTAGTGTCAGTCTAGCTATAAATGAATCTTTAAGCAAGCATATAGCCACATACAAACTTACAACAACCCAAATAGGCATCATTAGTGTAAATTGCAAAACAAATTGCAAAACTAGTAGTAATAACTTAATAGCAATAGCAATGGAAACATAAGTAATAAAGGTACTTATAGCCATCGCTACCAGCGCAGCTATTGAGAATAGTTTAATTAAACGCCAATAAGGCAATTTTATCTTCTCAATGGGTAAAGCCGCCGTTTGTACCTTCACCGTCAAATTATCACTAGCTGGATAAGCATTACTATGAAGAATTAATTGACGTTTATACTGCTTATCTGCCATTAATTTACTCGTATCTACCTCAACCTGACAACGAATATTATTCCTGCTAAACTGAGCAGGTTTAACTGAAATCCAAGCATGATTATCTGGTGTATGTGGTGGGTCTTGAGGATGGGGTGCAACTTCCCATTTACCTTCTAATAAAGTATCTGGTATAGAATTTTCTATAGTAATATCCCTTCTTAATTTTTCCCCCAGCCTATTCGCTTTAAACTCTAAAACCGTCTCACTAAAATTAACCCTTGGTACACGAATAACATCAAGGGGTTTGAGTGATTCTAAAGCTAATTCTGCATTAGTAAATCGGTCTTTTTGTTTCGGTTGTACCATCTTTTCTAACCAACCGATAAACCGCAAACTTACCTGGGGTAAAAGATGACGGAAATTAATGACATAAGGATCATCTGCATCTTGTAATTGATCTATTTTTGTTGACTTAACTCCTGTTAATAAACAGATTAAAGTTACACCCAAAGCATACAAATCTGTAGCATTTGTCGGTTTAAACATTTGCTCTGGCGGAATGAAACCAGGAGTTCCTTTAAATACACTACTTCCAGCCACATCATGACTACCAATACGAGCAAAACCAAAGTCAATTAAATAGACATTGATTTGTTCATCTACTAAAATGTTTTCTGGTTTGATATCTCGATGAATTACCGACGGCATCCGATTTTGTAAATATACCAGAATTTCTAAAATCTTAACTGCAATTTGTTTAATTTCTGCTGGTGAAAAGCTGCGAGGTTCTGCTAAAGTAGAAGCATGAATATACTCTTGAACTAAACAAAAACCATCGGCGGTTTCAAAGGAATGCAAGTAACTGGGAATACCAGGATGATTTAATCCTTTAAGTACCTGTATTTCTCGTGCGTGGGCTTCTGAACCAGACCAACTTGAACCCGCTTGAGCAAAACAAAACTGTTTGATTACTTCTGGTTGGTTTGTGTTAAGATTTGTTGCTAACCAAGTAATTCTACCACCTTCGCGGTTGCGTCCTAATTCTCTAATAACCTCATAGCCTTGTGCTTGAAAATCTGGGTAGATGCTCATACTTCTCAGAGGTAACAAGTATATTAGTATATTTTAATTTTACCATAATCTGAATTTAGACGTTTAAAACAACCTGTTAGATTAAGCAACAGAGTAACCTAGCAACGGGATTAAATTCTATCAGGATCTATATTTAGTTCCCGCAATTTTGCTGCTAAACGTTCTGATTTTCTCGCTTCTTTTTCTGCGGTTTCTTCAGGTGTGGGAACTAACTCTCCTGCTGGGGTAAAATACCTTAACAGTCCTTGGTGAATTCCTAAATATAAACCTAACTGTTCACTCCATAAATGTCCTTTTTCATTGGGTTCTAAAGGTTGATATTTATATTGATATGGCATCAAGTAGTTACTTGTTGATTGTAGCATTAATTCAAGATTAATAATATAATAATGTATTAATCTTTAATCTTTTTGTTGGGTTGCGCTGTCGCTTAACCCAACCTACTTTAACTCACCACAACCTAAATCAGAAAATTCATTAACCACCACCAAAAACTTCGACGTTTGCAAATGCACAAACCGGTGAACCATGTCCTACAGAAATGGCTTGATTTGGTTCTCCTTTACCGCAGAAAGGTGTGCCGTAAATTTGCCAATTAGTGTTATTTCCAACTTGAATTAAACTATGCCAAAATTCTGGTGTGGTGGCACGATAGTTAGGATTACGCAGGGTTTTAGTCAGTTTACCGTTTTCAATTAATTTGGCATATTCACAACCAAATTGAAATTTATAACGTTGATCATCTATTGACCAAGAACGGTTAGATTCCATGTAAATTCCATGTTCTATTCCTGAGATGATTTCTTCAAAGCTGGCGTTTCCTGGTTCTAAATTCAAGTTAGCCATTCTGTCTATGGGGGGACGATTCCAAGAACAAGCTCGCGCACAAGCAACACCGGGTAAATCTGCTCTAGCTTGACTTTCTAAACTGCCTAAACCCCGTTGTAAAATGCCTTTTTTAATTACATATTCTTTGCTGGCTACTGCACCAGTATCATCAAAACCATAACTGGCAAATTCACCTGCTACTGTAGGATCAAAGGTGATATTCATGAGCGGTGAACCATATTCTAATTTACCAAAATCATCTTTGTTAACAAAGCTACCGCCGGCATAGTTGCGTTCGTCTCCTAAAATGCGGTCAATTTCTAAAGGATGTCCGATACTTTCATGAATTTGTAGCATCATTTGGTCTGGTGCTAAAACTAGGTTAGTCTGGGTATTTGGACATTCTTCTGCTGTTAATAATTCTAATGTTTGTTCACCAACTTTTTGAACTTGATGCCATAAGTTATCGTGTTTAAACAGTTCCCAACCTCCTTGATAAGAGTTGGCGTGAGCGCCGTTGTTGCTACGTTGTTGGACAATTGCACCGTCTTGAGCGATCGCCCCAAAATGATGACTAAGAGATAAAATATTTTGATATACTTCTGAACCGTTGCTACTGACAAACCAAGTTTCTTTTTGATCTGTGCCGACTGTAGCTGTGGTTTGCACGATTTTATCGCTAATTTTGAGTTGCTGACAAATCTGAATGAGTAAATCGTTGATTTCTCCGGGAGTAATAGCATTAAATGGTTCTAAACATGGTGATTTATATTCACCAATGACTTGAGGACGGGTATTTTCACTAATTGGATATATCCACCATTTACTAGCTGCAATTGCTTGTTTATAGGCGATTTCCGCAGCATTTTGTAAACTAGAAATATGTAAGGAGTTGGTAGCGGCATAACCTAAACAACCATTAACCATGACTTCGATCATTGCTCCCATATTCAATGATTTACCGTTGCTTTTGGGTAAACCATCACGGACAGAATGATCTGTAGAAGTTGTTTTTACGGCTCTAATTCCTACCCAATCTGCGGGGATATTTAAATCAGAAATCGCTTTTTTTAATTCAATCAACATAATTTTTAATTTTTGATGCCACTTTGCGATACTATGGGATTGTAGTGGTTTAATATTACACTTTATCGCCTGTTTTTGAATTTGTAGAAAAACTGTTCATGTCGGAATTATTAGCTAACACTGGAACTATTGCGGCGATCGCTACTGCTGTTGTCCCTCAACAGGGTAGTGTGGGTATTGTCCGGGTTTCCGGTGATCTGGCAATGGCGATCGCTCACAATCTATTTTACGCCCCAGGGCGACAAGTTTGGTCAAGTCATCAGATTCTTTATGGTTATATTCGTCAACCCCAAACTAAGCAAATTATTGATGAGGCTTTATTATTAATAATGAAAGCCCCCCGTTCTTTCACCCGTGAAGATGTGGTAGAATTCCATTGTCATGGGGGAATTATGGCGGTACAACAAGTATTACAACTATGCTTGGAAAATGGCGCAAGATTAGCTCAACCAGGAGAATTTACATTAAGAGCGTTTTTAAATGGTAGATTAGACTTAACCCAAGCGGAAAGTATCGCCGATTTAGTGGGAGCAAAATCACCTCAAGCTGCTCAAACGGCTTTGGCTGGGTTACAAGGTAAATTAGCCCAACCTATCCGCAAATTACGGGCTAATTGTTTAGATATTTTGGCAGAAATTGAAGCCAGAATTGATTTTGAGGAGGATTTACCACCTTTAGATCACCAAAGAATTATTGCAGATATTGAGCAAGTGACAGCGGAAATTAACAAATTATTAGCCACAAAAGACAAAGGTGAATTGCTGCGAACGGGTTTAAAAGTGGCGATAGTGGGGCGACCAAATGTGGGAAAATCGAGTTTATTAAATGCTTGGAGTCAGAGCGATCGCGCCATTGTCACCGACTTACCAGGAACAACCCGCGATGTGGTAGAATCACAGTTGGTTGTGGGGGGAATTCCTGTCCAAGTGTTAGATACAGCCGGGATTCGGGAAACATTAGATCAAGTCGAAAAAATCGGTGTAGAGCGATCGCATCGTGCCGCTAATGACGCTGATTTGGTATTATTTACCATAGATGCAGCCGCAGGTTGGACACCAGCAGATCAAGAAATCTATGAACAAGTAAAACACCGTCCAGTAATTTTAGTCATTAATAAAATTGATTTGATTTCAACAGCAGAACAAGAAACTTTACAATCCAAAATCCAAAATCCAAAATCCAAAATCGTCACAGCCGCAGCCATAAATCAAGGAATTGATAATTTAGAAACAGCGATTTTAGAAATAGTTCGACAGGGAAAAGTTCAAGCCGCTGATCTAGATTTAGCAATTAATCAACGACAAGCAGCAGCTTTAACAAAAGCCAAAATTGATTTAGCACAAGTGCAAATAACAATCACCGATAAATTACCCTTAGATTTTTGGACAATTGATTTAAGAGGAGCAATTCAAGCATTAGGAGAAATCACCGGAGAAGAAGTTACAGAATCAGTTTTAGATCGGATTTTTAGTAGATTCTGTATTGGTAAATAGGATAATTGGCGTTGCTGATTAAGGGTATAAATTTTAGTCTCACGCAAAGGCGCAAAGACGCACTGAGGTTTGAGTTTTAAAGGTTCAATTTGGGAATTTCATACCTCAATTCAGCAACCCCGGATAATTTATTGTTAGCAGTTCCCGAATCAAATCTCAAAATGGCAGTATTTTAGACAGTGGCTATTTCTTTGATGATGACATAAGGTTCAACAATCAGAGCATTAAATCGCTTCTCCCGGTTGAGATTCCATTCTCCCACCTGAACTACCGTTGGTTTGGCTAATAATTGTTCATCTATCCAATGTTGCACTGAAAGAATATTATCACTAGCGATCGCTTCTCCCACATCTAGCAAATCCAAATTCTCCGCTACCAAAATCACCGCATCTTTTTGGACATGGGGAATTAACCACTCCCATTCCGCTTCATCAAGATTTTGCTGTAATTTTTCCCGTAACTCCGACATAATTCCCCACTTTTTTAGTTATTATTTTGATTTTACAATATCAGAAACCAATTTTTTAGAAGTCATGAATTTTTTTTAACCAGTCAGTGGTATCATCACATTAGATATATGGTATTTATTTTGATCTTGAATGTACATCAGCAAACATTTAGCAACATATTCCGCTAATTTAATAGGAACAGCATTACCAATCATCTGTTCTAAATCTGTTTTTGAACCTGCAAAAATAAAATCATCAGAAAAAGTTTGAAGATAACTTCTTTCACGAGTAGTTAATGGACGCAAATCTGGTGTTAATGGTGCAACATCTCCGGGGTGTTGTTGATAAGTTTTAGGTATTGGTCTATTCACACCTCGAATAGTTGGACTTGGTTCATCAATACTGAAAATGGCTCTTCTTTGATAACTTCTAGGATGACGATAATAATATTCAAGTCCTAAACTATTTCCTAAATAATCTCTAATAGTTGTCGGTTTTTTAGATAAATTAGATTCTAGATAAGTCTTGAGATTATCATCTTTACCACCAAGTTCTCCTATACAGAAAAATCTCTTCCTCTTTTGTGGTACACCGCATAAACTAGCATCTAATACCTTTTCTGTTAAACCATAACCAGCCGATTTAAGAATTTGCTTAAACTCTTGATATTTGTGAGATTTTCTAAACAATGCTACATTTTCTAAAACAAACCATTGACTTGAAACATTAGCTACTATTTCAGCAAATGTAATACTTAAATCTCCTCTCCCTAAATCTTCATTCCGCTTACCAGCACTAGAAAAATCTTTACAAGGTGGACCACCAATAATTACATCTGGTAATAATTCTTTAAATATTAAATAATCGTTATTTACCTGACTCAAATCATATTCAAAAATTGGATGATGAAAGTTTTGCTGATAAACATTTATAGCAGATTTCCAGTTTTCAAAAGCAGCGACAATCTCAAATCCACTATTCTGAAATCCTAGTGATAATCCACCACAACCGGAAAATACATCTATGACTTTTAAAGGAGAGGATTTCATGGGTGTATTCATTAAATTTCCTTTAGTCTATCATCAAAAATTTCTGGATTGCTGAAAATAATATAGCGGTTCTCGATTGAGTGAGATACAAGAACTCCACCCCCAACCCCCAACCCGCAAGCGATGAGGGGGCTATGATGTATCTCATGCAAGTGCATACCGCTATAGCATCAAATCTTCTTTCAGGACTTAAAAAGTTTTGTCCTCCTCCTAATCAACTCGCGGTAATTTACCAACAACTATTTTTCTATAAGGTACATAGTCACTTTCAAAGGAGAAGAATAAATGATCAGAAAGAGGAGTAATACCAAATATTTGAGAAATATCTATTTCTTGATACTGAATTTTTAGCTGCTTGTCCAAGGTTAAATAATTGAGTTTTAAACCTTTCTGATACATATAACAAGCTAAGGATGCAGGAAAAGAATTATTAAATTGATTCTTTCCCCAACTTTCTCTTTGAGAAAAATCTCTATTAGAATGATTTAATCCAAATAAACCTACCTGTAAATTTTCTGGTTGCATTAGGCTGAATTTGATAATTAACTTACATAAAAACGCATTTATTATTGATGCTGAAAACTCTTGTGGGGTAGACATCTTGCCTACCCTATAATAAATTTTACCTGCCCAAATCGTGCATTTCATTAATTGCCTTCGCACACATTTGAGTAACTCTTTCCAACTCTTCCTTATTAGTAGAACTGGGAGCATCAATTAACTGACCAATTCTAATAGTTAAAGGTACAGAACGGGGTAGAGAAGAACCCGGTTGTAAAATCTGCTCACTTCCCCATAAACTTACTGGTAAAAAAGGAGCTTTGGCCTTAGCCGCCAGGAGGGCTGCACCTCTTTTCGGGTCATGAATGCGACCGTCATTCGTGCGTGTACCTTCTAAAAACACACCTACAGCCCAACCATTCGCCAAATATTCTAAAGCAGAACGAATTGCATTGCGGTCAGCACTGCCCCGGCTAACAGGGTACGCGCCGTATAATTTAATTGCTTGTGCTAAAACAGGAACTTTAAATAATTCTTCCTTAGCCATGTACGCGACAGGACGACGGACACAACTAGAAACTATGGGAGGGTCAAAATAACTAGCATGATTACTAACGACTATGACAGCACCAGATTGGGGGACATTTTCCGCGCCATAAATCTTGCCCCGAAAGTATGCGTGTAATGCGGGACTAACCACCGACCACTTAAAGGCGTGATACAGTGCCAAACTAATTAAGGGTTCACGAGTTCTAGTCACAGAAGATAATATAAATAAAATAGAATACAAAAGTCAGAATTCAGGAGTCAGAACTCATTTTAACCTCTAACTCCCAAATCTAATCGCTTATTTTTCCTACATTAGTTGCCTAATGTTAAAGCCTGTTGTCCTTGAGGTGAAGTAGCATAACCTAAAAATGCTTGCACTCCAGCACTAGCAGGGTCTTTATTGCCCTTTCACCCATTATCCAGTAGACAGCTTTTTTCATAACCCAAAGTTATTTTAGTGAGAGTGGTTATGGTAATATTTTTACTCTAATATGAGCATACATAGCAATTGTCGGTCAGTTTCTTCAAGTATATTTACAGCAAATTGTCATCAAACCCGGAACAAGAACCCCACCCCCAACCCCCTCCAGTATCAAAAGCTTATCCTTTTCTTCCCCCCGCAGCGGGGGGATTTAGGGGGGTGCGATGAGGGGGCTAAGATGTACCTTATATGATTGGAAATCGCTGTAGGAATTCTCAATGATTTCTGAGCAATATTAAGTAGCTTAGGGTAGTCAATATCTACCGAAACCCGTCTAAAATAGGCAAAAACCAAATATAGACATCCGTTTGATGATTAAGAAAGTCAGTATGGCGTGTTAGCGACAGCACAATGCACCAAATTCTTGACGAGGGAAAGATGATCAAAAGTCTCTAACCTGTGAATAAATAACAAATAGCAACAAGAGAAAAAATGCACAAAACATACTCGATTAATCTTTAAGGAATGCTGATGATGACACTTGCACAAATTCAAAATCAAATCAAAAACCAAGCCGCTAAAATCGCCGAACATCAACAAGAATTATTAGATGCTCAAAAAGAATTATCTTTACTTTTAGAGAAGAAAAAAATTATGGAAGAACTAGCAAATGAAAAACTGAAAGAAGCAGCACAGCTATTAAGAGAAGCCCAAACTGATTTAGAATGTACAACTGAAGAGATTTTAGAAATTACTAAATCAAAAATGATTAGCCCTGAATTAGAAGATCAGATTGATTTAGAACAAAATGACAAAAATAGCTTAATTTTAGGAACTTTAGGATCTTTAGAATCCATCGAAATTGATCTAGGCAAATCCGAACTTAGCCTCGCAGAAGGTAAACAAGAATTAGTCAATGCCTTAACTGAAAAGATAGATGAGTTTGAATTTGCTTTATCCTGTTTACCTGTAGAAGAAAGAGATTGTGCCAGAGTCAAGCTACAAACTGTAATTGGTAATTTTGTAAATCAGTCATAAAGAAGAATTCATTCTATTCTAACTCCTGACTCCTGACTCCTAACTCCTTCTTTCTGACTCCTGACTCCTGTTAATTTATGAATATTATTGAAACCCTCAAAGCCGATTATGCAAGATTTCCTGAAAATCAAACTTACAGCATTTATGCTGACGATGTTTATTTTCAAGATGCTGTTTTCAAGTTTCGGGGACTTGAACTTTATAAATGGATGATTAAATTCATTCAAACTTTTTTCTTCAATCTCAAACTAGATTTACATAACATCCAATCTCAGGAAGAAATTATTAAAACTGAATGGACAATGAGTTGGAATTCCCCATTACCCTGGAAGCCCTATATTTCCGTTTCTGGTTGGAGTGAATTACGGCTGAATACCGAGGGTTTAATTGTTTCCCATATTGATTATTGGCACTGTTCTCGCTTGGATGTAATTAAGCAGCATTTCATTTCTGGGAAAAAACCATCATAATGTAAATAAATGTAAATAAAATCCAGGCATAAGGAATAATTGATGCGAGTAATTTTAATGACAGGGAAAGGTGGCGTGGGTAAAACCTCCGTTGCCGCAGCCACTGGACTCCGTTGTGCAGAACTCGGCTATCGGACATTAGTTTTAAGTACAGACCCTGCCCATTCCCTTGCAGATAGCTTTGACGTAGAATTGGGACATGATGCCCGTCTCGTTCGTCCCAATTTGTGGGGGGCAGAATTAGATGCCCTACAAGAATTGGAAGGTAATTGGGGGGCTGTGAAACGCTACATTACCCAAGTTTTACAAGCCAGAGGTTTAGACGGCATACAAGCGGAAGAATTAGCAATCTTACCGGGTATGGATGAAATTTTCGGTTTGGTGAGAATGAAACGTCATTATGATGATGGAGAATATGAGGTTTTAATTATTGACTCTGCCCCGACTGGTACAGCATTACGGCTGTTAAGTTTGCCTGAAGTTGGCGGTTGGTATATGCGTCGTTTTTACAAACCGTTTCAAAATATTTCCGTTGCCCTTAGACCATTGGTAGAACCTTTTTTCAAACCTATTGCTGGTTTTTCTCTACCAGATAAGGAGGTAATGGACGCACCCTATGAATTTTATGAGCAAATTGAAGCTTTGGAAAAGGTGTTAACTGACAATACTCAAACTTCTGTGCGTCTAGTAACCAATCCTGAAAAGATGGTAATTAAAGAATCTCTTCGCGCTCATGCCTATTTGAGTTTGTATAATGTAGCGACAGATTTAGTAATTGCTAACCGGATTATTCCTCAAGAGGTTACAGATCCATTTTTCCAACGCTGGAAGGAAAATCAAGAACAATACCGCCAAGAAATTCATGATAATTTCTTACCTTTGCCAGTGAAAGAAGTACCTCTCTACTCTGAAGAATTGTGTGGTTTGGCAGCTTTGGAAAGATTGAAAGAAACTCTCTACAAAGATGAAGATCCAACTCAAGTTTATTATAAAGAAACTACTCTCAGAGTTGTTCAAGAGAATAACCAATACAGTTTAGAACTCTATTTACCGAATATTCCCAAAAGCCAAGTGCAATTAAGTAAAACTGGAGATGAGTTAAATATTACTATTGGCAATCATCGCCGTAATTTAGTATTACCTCAAGCTTTAGCTGCACTGCAACCAGCAGGAGCGAAAATGGAAGATGATTATCTGAAAATTCGTTTTTCTGAATAAAAACCTGGGCGGGGAAACCCCGCCCCTACTCAAGTTTCTATCTGTAAATTCTTTAATGTCCTTTGCAAAAATTTACCCCATTCTGCTGCTAGGGGAACTTCTGTAAAGGGAACACGAATTGATTTAGGAGTAGTTAATAAAAAGTCTAATTCGATTTTGCGACCTTTTTGGGGGGGGTTTTCTATATCTACTACATGATCATTGACTAAAAAGCGGATTTCTTGAACATCCAATAAGGAAAAAGTTTCTAATTCAATGGGTCCTTTTGTGGTGGGTTTTCCCCATGTGATATCATTACCTTTTTGAGCTAATACTGCATAAATATCATATTTCGCCCGTTCAAATTGTTCTGCCCAAATTTGATAAGCTTGAAGTTTCTTAAATTCCTGTGAACCTTGCCAAGCTAACCAGAAAAATGCTACTAACAAAGGCAACCAGAAAAGACCACGTTCCATAATAATTCTTAATGCCTCTTTGAGAGGAGCGTCGTTAATTTCATGCGAAAACAGGTAAGAAGATAGAATTGGTTCTAAAATCCACCAAATACCATTTTACAATATGCAATATGAATATAGAATATAAGCAAAACTATAGGGATTAATGTATTATATATTATTAGTGAACTGAGTAATCTATAGCAATTTGACTATTTCATAGACAAATAACCAGTAATCCAAGAGAGAAAAATAAATGAGTTTATACCGTCTAATTTACAGTAGCTATGGACAATCTAATTTGGGGTATCATGATCTGAAGGATATTATGGAGAAATCCGAGAAGAATAATCAATTTGATGGAGTTGCAGGGCTACTATGTTATGGGGATTCTGTATTTTTGCAGATATTGGAAGGCGATCGCTACATTTTACAATAGAGCTGCATCATCTTGATACTTATTTTCTCTTCCCTATTCCCTGTTTCCTATTCCCTGTTACCTACTATATGAGTTATGGTAGTGAGCAAACTGACAAGAAGCGGTGATGAAAAAACTTATATTATTGTGCTTGTTTGTGATTGGACTGACTGCGGCTGTATTTGGGTTTCTGAATTTTCAGGGATTAGCAGCGAAAGGTGAGTTTGAGACAATTTTGCTGAATTTTCGGGAAGATATTGCAGAAAGTGTCATTCAGGAGAATTTACAAGCGATCGCTCTACAATATCATGTTACCCCCCAATTAGATAATAAATATTCAGAGGCGGATCATGTATATATTATCAAAGGCGGTGCCTCCGGCGAGGGCAGCTATCGCCAAAGACTCACAGATTTACGAAAATCTCCCTTTGCCAAAGTTACAGAATTTATTGAACCAAATTACATTTATAAAATCGTTCCCGAAGGAAAAGCCACTTGGTTAGGAGAACTGTTAGCACCTCAAAACGAAGAACCAAATTCTTCCTTAATTGGTCCTAATGATCAGTATTACAGCAAACAGTGGAACTTACACAAAATTGGTATAGAAGCGGCTTGGACACGGAGTAAAGGTAGTGGTATCACCGTTGCCGTCATTGATACAGGCATTACCAAAGTCCGCGATTTATATGAAACTAAATTTGTCAAAGGCTACGATTTTGTTAACGATACAGAAGCAGCCAAAGACGATAACGGACACGGAACTCACGTCGCCGGCACAGTCGCCCAAGCCACCAATAACGCCTATGGTGTCGCTGGAGTGGCTTATGAAGCCAGTCTGATGCCCTTAAAAGTCTTAAATGCCGACGGTTCAGGAACAGTAGCCGACATTGCCGAAGCCATCAAATTTGCGGCTGATAACGGTGCAGACATCATTAACATGAGCTTAGGTGGTGGTGGTGCCAGCCAACTCATGGAAGATGCCATTAAATACGCCCACAACAAAGGTGTAACCATTATCGCCGCCGCCGGCAATGAAGACACCAACGGCGTAAGCTATCCCGCCCGTTATGATCATGTTATCGGTGTTTCGGCCTTTGGACCCGACGGTGAAAGAGCATCCTATTCCAACTATGGTGCAGGTGTAGATATTTCTGCCCCTGGAGGGAGTCAAACCGGGACAATTCTCCAAGAAACTATCAATGAACAAGGTGAAGGCGTATTTCTCGGACTCCAAGGCACAAGTATGGCTTCTCCCCACGTTGCGGGGGTAGCGGCACTAATCAAAGCCTTGGGAATCAAAGAACCCGACGAAATTTTGCAAGTTCTCCAACAGTCAGCCAGAGTCATTCAAGACGACGGTTTGAACTATTATGGGGCTGGACAACTCAACGCCGAAGCAGCAGTTAAACTAGCCAGCGACGGTATCATTAGTGTTCCCGACTTTTTCCGGTGGTTGCGAGAACAAGGCTATCTAAATCCTGGCTTTTGGATAGATGGCGGAGCGATCGCTTTAGTCCCTAAAATATTTATGGTAGTAAGTTCTTATATCCTGGCTTGGTTTTTACGAACCTACTTCCCCTTCGCTTGGAGTTGGTCTCTATCTGGCGGTTTAATTTTCGGCAGTTCTGGTTTATTCTTCCTCAAAGGATTGTATATCTTTGATCTTCCCCAATGGCCTTTCCGAATTTTAGGTAGTTCCATTCCCGAATTAGGCAACACCTTACAGGGAACAGACGCACTAAATCCACTTTTTGCCAGCGTCTTAATTCCCTTTGTGTTAATAGCCTTATTCTTAGGACATCCTACAGGGAAATGGTTTGCCATTGGTGTAACTTTAGGAATAACAGCTTTCCTCACAGTTAGCGCTGTTTATGATCCTGCCGTTTGGGGTTTAGGAAATAGTAACCTCGCCCGAATCTTCCTCCTTATTAATGCTTTACTTTGCTACGGACTAGCCCGGTTAGCATTAAAAAAAGACGGACAAATAGCTTAATTAGGTAATTGGTAATTGGTAATGGTTAATTGGGAAAAAAGTTTTATCTCTTGCCTCTTGCCTAACAACTACAGCGATTTCCAATCATATAAGCTACATCTTAGCCCCCTCATCGCACCCCCTAAATCCCCCCGCTGCGGGGGGAAGAAAAGGATAAGCTTTTGATACTGGAGGGGGTTGGGGGTGGGGTTCTTGTTCCAGGTTTGATGACAATTTGCTGTAACAACTGACAACTAACAACTAACAAATGACTATTACAACCACTGGTACTATCGAACGTCGAAATATTGGACTTGGTGCTTGGGCTTTCGTAACCGAAGATGGTGTTACCTACGAAATCCCCAAAAGTTCCGATAAAACCTTACTAAAAGCTGGACAAAAAGCCAAAATCACCGGAAAAGTCCGAGAAGACTTAATGACAGCAGCAATGATTGGTTCCGTTTTAGAAATTCATTCCTTTGAAGTAATCACATAATTTAGTGTTGCTGATAGCCTGCGTGGCGTAGCCATATTGAGGTATGAAATTCCCAAATTGAACCTTTAAAACTCTTACCTTTGCGTCTTTGCGTCTTTGCGTGAGACTAAAATCTAATTCTCCTATGCAAACAAACCTCCCAGAAATTCTCCGTCACCGTCGCCAAAAACTCGCAGAAATCATAGACTTACCCGCCGTTCTCTGGTCAGGTAGTAGCAGTCCCCGCAACTTCCCCGCTAATACCTTCCCCCACCGCGCCAATAGCCATTTCCTTTATTTCGCCGGAATTCCTCTCCAAAATGCCGCCATTCGCCTAGAAAGTGGCAATCTACAACTATTTATAGATGACCCCCACCCCAGTAGCGCCCTCTGGCATGGAGAAACCCCAAACCGTGAAGAAATCGCTGCCAAAATAGGCGCAGATGAAGCCAAAACAATGGCAGAATTAGCAAATTACTTAGAAGACGTGGCGACCTTGCCAGTACAAGATGCAACTACTTGGACACAGCAAACCCAACTTTTAGATAGATTCATTTTACCAAAAACTCAACTGGAAGGCATTGATTTAGAACTAGCGAAAGCCATTGTTTCTCTGCGGCTTACCCATGATGCAGCAGCATTGATAGAATTACGTAAAGCAGCGGTCGTGAGTGTAACAGCACACAAGGCAGGAATGGCAGCAACATCTTCAGCTAAACAAGAATCAGAAGTCCGCGCCGCAATGGAAGCAGTAATTATGGCTGAGAACATGACCACTGCTTACACCAGTATTGTTACAGTTCATGGTGAAGTTTTACACAATAATCATTATTACCACTCTCTGCAACCAGGAGATTTACTTTTAGCCGACGTGGGTGCGGAAACCCAGACAGGTTGGGCGGCTGATATTACCCGCACCTGGCCTGTTTCTGGTAAGTTTTCATCAACCCAAAAAGACATTTATGATATTGTTTTAGCTGCCCATGATGCTTGTATTCAAAACATCGCCCCTGGTGTAGAATATGCAGAAATTCATCTGTTAGCAGCCACTATAATTGCCGAAGGTTTAGTAAATTTAGGAATTCTGCAAGGTAAACCAGAAGATTTGGTAAAAATGGATCTTCATGCTTTATTTTTTCCTCACGGAATTGGACATCTTTTAGGTTTAGATGTTCATGATATGGAAGATTTGGGAGACATCGCCGGTTATGATCAGGGCAGAAGCAGAAGTAGCCGTTTTGGTTTAAGTTATTTACGATTAAATCGTCCCTTACGTCCAGGAATGTTAGTCACAATTGAACCAGGATTTTATCAAGTTCCGGCAATTTTAAATGATCCAAAAACTCGTTCTCAATATCAATATTTAGTCAATTGGGAACGTTTAGAACAGTTTGCAGATGTGCGAGGCATTCGCATTGAAGATGATGTCTTAGTTACAGAATCAGGGAGTGAAGTTTTAACCGCTGCATTACCAACTGAAACTAGTGCGATCGAAGATTTATTAAATGCCAATTTTTCGTAGGTTGGGTTGACGCAAGGAAACCCAACATGAGATAACATAATTAAGAGTTGTAATTCATTAATTCACATTTTCAATACTTTTAAAATCATGAAAAACCCCCCAATAGCATTCATATTTAGTGGCATTATTATCAGCTTAGGAATTTTACCATCCTTAGCACAAGCCAAACAGCCTGTTTCTGATACCCAAGTTGCAGCAATGGTAGAAGCTTTGCGACTCGCTGCACCTAAAACAAAAAAGCGCAATGATGGCTATCATAGCGAATGGCAAGTTAAACCAGAAACTCTCAAAGGTTGGACAAAAACTTGTCTGAAAAAAGAATTAACACCAACTCAGTTTGAAAATGATCCGAAAATAGCCCGTCAAGTCATTTCCTGTATTACTAACCGGGAGTTAAATAAGCAATTTGCAGCCACTAAAAATAATGAAAACAGTGCTGTGCGTGGTGTCGCTTGTTGGTGGATGACTGGTAATTATACAGGCTGCGATAAAGGCTTTACTGCTGACTACGTGCAGAAGGTAGTCCGTTTGTACAAGCAAGAAATTTCCAAACCAACAACCACAACTTCTCCGGCACAGAAACATATCAATTGATATAATTTAAAATTAAGGATTTTCAACAGAGTCCCAACATTTATGATCACGCCAAACTGCATTTTTCGCCTCACACTTTTCCTGTTCTTTAATACCAGTAATTGAGGTAGGGCGAATAATGTTTAAGTTGGATGTAACATAAGAAATCATGAACGAACCGGTAGAGAAACCACAATAGATTAAAGTTCCAAAAAAAAACGTAACACTGACAAATTTAATAGCAGGTATTACAGAAAAACTACGTTTTTTGCCATAGAGTTGATACCGCATATATTTCCTCAAGGTGGTGTTTATGGCAGATAACACCCTGGGAATCAATATGAACTTGTCAAATTATTTATAACAATATATCGTGGATATTTCTGTTAGCTAATAGACAAAGCTAAGTAGTTTTTGCGGAGACCACAAAGTATTACTAATATAAACCCCGTTGATTGATTTGCTATACATTGCATGAATACACGAGAAATAGAACTTAATATTTCTTAAACTTTTACTATCTTCGCGCTCTTCGTGTCTTCGTGGTTTATTAAATTAAAAATTCTTTCAGCACAAAGAGATTAACGAATGATTCCTATATATTCTACAATAAATCTACCAGAACCATATCGTATACCCATAAAGGCAATGCTAGAACTGATAAACTTAATTAATCTTCTCTTAACAACAAGCATAGGTGTACAAAATCTTAGAAAAATCCAACTGTTTAAGTGCAGAAGGCTGAATAAAAAAGTTACCAACTCCCTCATCTCCCCACATAATTGAATGTTCATCATCAGAGTTCATTTGCAATAGCAGAAAATCATAACCTTCCTCTTCCTCCAAGTCAGCACGATCATCATTTTGGACAAATGCGGGATATCCTCCTAAACAATGTCCTCCTAGTGATTCTTCATATTTTTCTTCATATTCATTGAGAAAATCATCTACCAGTTCTTCTAAAGAGTTTTCCATTGCTTTAGTTAAATTACTTTGTTGAAAAATGGAAAAATGGCTTTTAACTAAGTTTCTAAAGCGATAATCTGATGCACTCATGGGAGTTGATTTAATGGCGAAATTCAAAGCTAAACAGTCTATTAATGGTAAACCTATTCCTGGAGGTAAAAAATCAAAATTATTTAGGAGATTATCAATATTTAAATCTGGTTCGGGAAAGTAAATAACTCGAAAAGTTGTTTGTTTTAATTGCGGATATTCTTCAATTCCATAGGCTGTTTCACCTGATGCTTCAATATAAAACTGAAGTATGCCTTTTTCTGGTAAATCTTCTAAATTCGGCGTTTCTGAAAAGTTGATTTGTGCTAAAAGATGGAGGGGAGTACCATCTGGTGCTTCAGGATAGGTCGTATTTTTAGGCAGGTAAGGTACACCACCAAATTTACTTTGCCATAGAGTAGTTTCTGTTGTTGAATAGGGAGTAATTTCTATAGAGGGTTTGATAATTGCATTGGCAAATTCATCTACTTGATTTTTTAGTTCTAAGAACATCCCATACAATTCATCTGGAGTAAAATCTTTGTTATTTTCATCTACTGGAACAGATTCGACATCATACCAACCATGTGTGAGTAATTCTTGAATACTTTCGTTAAAAAAGGCTTCAGCTTCGGCTTCAGAAGAGAATTTATGCAGTTCTTGATAATGGGTAACGTTGTAGCCATCGAGGTGAATTGACGTTCTCAGTGAACTTAATCTAAATATTTTATTGGATTTCATGATAATTAACCTTAGATGTGATAATGAATGATATTGGTAATGATTGAAAAGTCTTTCTTTTAGTTGTAGTAAGTATTATTTTAAAATCATATTTTTCCACATACTCCAGTTTCATTAATTCGGAAAACGTGCAGTTTGACATTTGGGTATTTTTGATGTGCTTGTTGTGCGGCTAATAAGGGATCTTCATCAATAAAATATTCACGGCTATTTGGCTCAATTGCTATGTACCAGTTATAGTGAGTTTTAATGAGTTCTGCTTGTAACTGCTCAAAAATTACTTTGCAGTCTTGAGACAATGTTTCCCGTTCCGTCTGCCATTGCGCTTTCTGTTCTTGAGTCCATTGAATTTCCGGGAATATTCTGCCTCTGCGGACTGTATGAGTAGATTTTGTTTCTGGCATAATTTGTTATGTATTACTGAAAAATATATTATATTTTATCGCATTTTTGATTAATTTTTTCCTAATTGATATGTTTAAATTTATCAAGATAAAAAATTCGTAATTGATAATCCTAAAATTACGAATTACGAATTACGAATTACGAATTACGAATTACGAATTACGAATTATGAATTAAGCTGTCAGTTTAGCTAATGCCTTTTCTACAGCTTTTAATGCTTGCTTGATTTCTGCATCTGTGACAATGAGAGGAGGAACAAACCGCACTACTTTAGGACCTGCAGGAACAAGTAATAAACCTGCGTCCATTGCCGCTTTGACGACTTCAGGGGCTGTTAAAGGAATATCGGCTTTGATTTCCATGCCGTTGATTAGACCCCAACCGCGCACTTCTGAGATATGCTGAGGATATTGACGAGCGATCGCTCTTAATCCTTCTCGTAAATGTGCGCCCTGTTCTCTGACATTCTCTAAAATATTTTCTTTTTCCAAAGTCTCACACACACTCAGCGCCACACCGCAAACAAAGGGATTACCGCCAAATGTACTTGCGTGTTCTCCTGGTTGGAAAATATCGCAGAATTTCTTACTCATCATCGCACCGATGGGAATACCACCGCCTAAACCTTTCGCACTGGTGAAAATGTCTGGTTCTACTCCCAAATGTTCATAACCCCATAATTTACCACTGCGTCCCATACCCACTTGCACTTCGTCGAAAATCAACAAAATGCCCGTTTCGTCGCAAATCTCCCGTAAGCGTTTGAAGTAGGCAACATCCCCAGGACGAACTCCACCTTCTCCCTGCAATGGTTCAATTAAAATTGCCCCTACGCGATAATTACCTTCGTCTAATTCAGTAACCGCAGCTTCTACTGCCCTGATATCGTTGTAATCTACATAGTGGAAACCAGGAACTAAAGGATCAAAGTGTTTTTGATATTTTGGCTGTCCAGTTGCAGTCACGGTGGCTAAAGTCCGTCCGTGAAAACTGGCATGGGCAGTTAAAATTATAGGGTTAGCAATTTCTAGGACAGTATGGGCATATTTCCGCGCTAGTTTAATTGCTGCTTCGTTGGCTTCAGCGCCAGAATTGCAGAAAAATACTCTATCCGCGCAGGAATGATTAACAATCCATTTCGCTAATTCACCCTGTTCAGGAATATAGTACAAATTAGAAACATGATGCAATTTCTGGATTTGTCTAGTTACAGCCTCTACCATTGCTGGATGGGCGTGTCCTAGAGTACAAGTGGCAATACCCGCGACAAAATCCAGATATTCGTTGCCCTGACTATCCCAAACACGGCAACCAGCACCCCGTTCCAAAGCCAAAGGAAACCGACTGTATGTAGACATGACAGCCCCATCAAAGCTATCAACATCAAAAGGTGTAGATGGCATAATACCTGACTCCGGGGGGTTCGTGGCTTGTTCTATTAGAGTTTGCACGCTCACTACCGCTACTCCTGAAAAGCTTTTATCGTAATACTTTACTAGGTTCTGGGAAATATGAACAAAATTTTTGATGATTTTAAGAGAAGTCACCGAGTCAGGAGTCACCGAGTCAGAAAGAAAGAAGAAAGCCTATTCCCTATTCCCTATTCCTTGACTTGAAAGATTCTATATTCTGAATCTTGATATTAGAAGTTTTTCAATTCTAAATTCTAAATTCTAAATTCTAAATTCTTAATTGCCTGTGTATTCTACCCTTGAACAAAAATATCAACGTATTCAAAAGGAGTTAATGGCTGGGGCTCTTGCTTTAGCTGGTATTTCCCTAATTGGGACTCTATGGTATTCCCTGGTTGAGGGCTGGAGATGGGAAGATGCAGCTTATATGACTGTGATTACTTTGGCAACTGTCGGTTATGGAGAAACCCATCCATTGGGTAGTCGGGGACGGTTGTTTACGATTGCTTTGATTTTAATGGGTGTGGTCAATCTTGGTTATATTGTCAATAGATTTACAGCCGCAGTCATTGAAGGCTATTTTCTCGAAGGAATTCGACTCCGACAACAAAGGCGTTTAATGGAATCATTATCAGAACATTATATTATCTGTGGATTTAGCCGCACTGGGCGACAAATTGCTAAGGAATTTCGGGCTGAAGATGTTGCGTTTGTGATTATTGATTCGGAATTAGAATCGGTTCAAAAAGCTCAGGAAATTGGTTATATTGTTTTTCAGGGTGATGCCACATTAGACGATACTTTGTTAAAAGTTGGCATTACTAAAGCAATTTGTATTGTGGCGGCTTTACCTTCAGATGCGGAAAATTTATATACTGTTTTATCAGCAAAAACTCTGAATCCAGATATTCGAGCGATCGCTCGTGCTAGTACAGAAGAAGCGGTACAAAAGTTACAGCGTGGTGGCGCAGATGCCGTAATTTCACCGTATATTACCGGCGGCAAACGCATGGCAGCAGCAGCCCTCAGACCCCAGATTTTAGACTTTGTGGATGGGATTCTCTCTGGTACAGACCGCCAGCTATATATGGAAGAATTTTTACTAGATCCAGGTAGGTGTCCCTTCGTTGGTCAAACTTTACAAAAAGCCAAATTGCGATCGCAATCAGGCGTATTAGTTCTGGCAATTCGTCGTCTTGATGGTAAACTCATTGGTGGTCCCACTGGAGATACTGTTTTAATGTCAGGAGATACCCTAATTTGTATGGGTACGGCTGAACAATTACGGGATTTAAATCAAATTCTTGGTCCGATTAATTCTATCCCCCTAAAACGTCCAAAAAATAGCTAAAAGCAGTAGATATTCCAACTTGCAAAATAAATGATGAATTCATATTAGAAGTCGGAGATCTGGAGTCCTACCAATTGAAAGGCCTGTTTAATACCTACATTCATTGGTGATTTTTGTTCTTTTCCATATAATTCTGTAGCTTTACTATAAGCAGATAACATTTCTCGGCAGTTTTCTACTTGTCCATCTTGACTTTTAATATTCAGCAATACCCAACCTAAATTATGATAGGCTTCAGCATAAATATGATTATATTTAATTGCTTTTTCAAGATATAACTTTGCTTTTTGCCATTCTCCTATTTGGGCATATAAAGTACCGAGACGAAATAAAATAAAAGCTTGAGGCGTAAATTTTTGTAGATAATTGTCATAGATTTGAATAGCACTTTGATAATTTTGTAAATTTTCTTGAGTAATAGCGTGATTAATTAATACCCAATCTATAATTGATGCTTGATGACTGGCTTTTTCAAAACTGCTGATAGCATCTTGCCATAAATATTTAGTGGCTTGTTTCCAACCTTTTAAACCCCAAGCTATAGCACTATCAGGCACTTGATTAATGAATTCTTCAATTCTTCTATCTACATCATTAGCTTGTTTAGTGACAACGGCTTTTTCTAAAGCTATAATTAAATAAGGATATAGGCTAGATTGTAACTCTTTTTCAGGACTATTTTTCTGATTCTGTAATTTAAATATTGCTTGTGTAGCTGCACGAATAGTTAATTTCCATTCTTGTTGCTGTACATATATCCAAGCTTGCAAACCCAAAGCAAAGGTACAATCAGGCTGTAATTGTAATGCTTTATTTGCTGTATTCTCTGCATCTTTCCATTTACCAGATTTACCTAATGCCCAAGCAAAATTAGCTTGTATCCAAGCCTCATGAGGAGCTATTTGAACTGCTTTCTGTAAGTTCTTAACTGCTTCTTCCCAATTTTTTTGCCGGCAATTAATCAGTCCTAAAACTCCATAACCTCTGCCGTCATTGGGTTGTAATCGAATGGCTATTTCTGCGGCTGCTTCTGCTTGTTGATCATCAAGATATATTTGTAATAATGCTAGTTCTACGGCTGCTTCTCCATGATCTGGTGCAAGTTGTAAATATTTTTGATATGCTTGAACGGCATCAGCTAGTTGACCTTGTTTGACTAATTCCTTGGCTCGTTGATGTTGAGGAGAAATAAATTTACCTTGAAGTGCATTAATTAATTCATCAGCAGTTTGAAATCTATCCTCTACTCTAAATTGCATTCCTGTGAGAATAACTTTTTCTATTAAGGAACTTAAATTAGGGCGTAATTGTCGGGGTGATATTAATTTATCCACAGAACTACCTTGTAAAAAAGCACTGGCTCTATCTGTGGCTTCTATTGGTAATTTTCCCGTTAATAATTCATACATTGATGCACATAAAGCATAAAGGTCTGTACTAGGAAAACGCTTACTTTTTTGAATATATTGTTCATAAGGTGCATATCCAGGGGTTAATATTCGGGTCATATCCCCAGTTTGACCGGCAATAAATTCTCTAGCTGCGCCAAAATCAATTAAGACAGCTTTATTAGGAGGAACAATAATAATATTTTCTGGTTTGATGTCTCGATGCAGTAAATTATGACTATGAATAACTTTTAAAGCATCAGCAATTTGCATAAAGTAATTTTTAACTCGATTTTCTTCTAGTGTTCCTGTTTCTAGCAATATTTTATCTAATGATTTACCAACAAGTAATTCCATTACCATGTATGCGGTATCATTTTCTGTAAACCATTCATAAATTTTAGCGATATGAGGATGAACACATTTTTGTAAATAGTTAGCCTCTAATTGAAATTGTTGCAGTTGTTGTTGACGCTGCACAGGGGTAATGGACATTGGCCACAGAACTGTATTACCTTGTCTAGCAGCATTTTCTGTCCATAATTCTTTAATGGCAACTTTGGTAGAGTTGGAGATGTAAGTGGCTGCATAAGTAATCCCAAAGCCACCTTGTCCTAATATGTTCTCTATTCTATATCTGCCATTTTTTAATAATGTTCCTGGGGATAAATGCAGATTTGATGTGGCGGAAGAAGAGGTTAAAGGTGTACCGCAAGCGATACAGCTAGTTTCATGATCGTAGTTATCTGTGAGACAGGTTGGACATTGAATAGACATAATTGGTAATTGGTAATTAATGAGAATAAGATCCCCGACTTATTAAAGAAGTCGGGGATTTATGAATTGACTGAAAATTGTAATGCTAAAAGGGTGGCGTTATCAGACGCACCACGTTCTAAAACTTTATTAATAGTCAAATTAACTGATATTTGTAGGTTTTGATCAGGGGTGAAAATTTCCGCTAGTTCATTTTTAGGCACTAAGTCCCAAACCCCATCCGAACATAGTAAAATAATATCTTCATGTTCTAATCGCATAGATAATTCTGGAGTAGTTTGTTTTAGATCTTGGACGTAACCATCACTTAATCTGCGTTTTGTACCGATGGATTTTGTCAGAACATTTCTATCTGGATGTTCTAAACTTTGGCTTGGTGTAATTTGTCCACTGGCTACTAACATAGCAACAAGAGAATGATCTTGACTGAGTTGTTTTATTTCTCCTTGTCGTAGTAAGTAAATGCGACTATCACCAACATGACTAATTATTAATTGTTGGGATACAGCTAAAATGATGCTGAGGGTTGTTCCCCCATCTTTAACTTGATTTGATACTGTTTCATTGGCTTGAATAAATAGGTTTTCTAGCCATTCTTGGTATTGTTCTATGGTTTGATTTTGGAAGAAGATGGGTGTTTCTAAAACTGTTTTTATTGCTAATTGACTGGCTAATTCGCCTTGAGACATTCCTCCCATACCATCAGCGATCGCAGCTAAGAGGATGGTTTCTCTATCACTGATTTTCTGTTGTTTAATGCCATAGTTATCTTCATTTTGTAAACGGTTTATTGATAGTCCAACGGTAGAACTACTGGCTATTTGCCAGTTAATTTTGGGTGTGCTAATGTTTTGGCGGGTGCGAACTAATATTTTTAATAGTTGTTCTAGAGGAAATCTTTCTTCTGGCAGGGAAGATAAACAAATTTTGAGAATTTGATAAATAATAGGAATGGGATTAATTTGTATTTCTATGGTTTGATCTGTTGATAGGGTTTTGTTGTGAATTATCTGATATAATAATGCTGCAACTGTATAACTACTCATTGTTTCATGAATGGGGTTTTTACAGTATGCTAATTCGGGGGCGCAATAAGTTCCTATTAACCCAGAATTGAGAGTTTCACCCAAAGGATAGGCACTGGTAATATCGAAAAATTGTATAGGTGTTCCCATTTGAATAAATTGGGGAAGGATATTGATAAAACACCATTCTCTTTGATAAAGATAGCGACATAGTTGACATATTTGGCTGGTTAAAAATATTGATTCTTCTAAAGAATGTTCGGTTTTTAGCCAAGTTTCTAGGGTCTGATTTTCCTTGGGAAGGTAGGTAAGAAGGATAAGTTTTTGATTTGATATATTGGTGCTAATTTCTGTTTCTGGATAATATTCGTCTTCTAAATATTCTTTTTCTAAATATTCGTCTTCTAAATATTCATCTTCTAAAGATTCTGAGGCTGTATCTATTTCTGGGATAGGAGAAAAGATAGTTGCAATTTCTGGTATATTTTGGGGTTTAATCTCAATAGTTATATTGTCCTGGCTATGTGCAAGTAGTTCGGTAACGAGTTTGTAATCACCTAGTCTTTTTCTCAGTTCTAGTTCTCGGTTGAGTGCGCTGTTAGTTGCACCTATTCTCAGTAAACCTGGTTTTTCAGATATGATATTGACTTGAAAGTAATAAATATCAGGTGTGAGTTGTCCTAAATAGGAGATGATTTCTATTTGCAGGTTATCTATTTGAAAACAGATGTTTTCTTTAATTATTAGTGGGTTTTGATTTGTCATTTCATTCATGGAATTTGCAAGAAATATAGGAGTGGTTGGCAGGCAAGATGCCCACCCCACAAGAGAATTTTTTTGATTTTTTAGATAGTTTGAAAGAGAAATCTAACTTTACCAAATGCTATTTCATCACCTGAGTTTAAGGGGGTGGGTATGGTAATTCTGGCACTAAAGCGAGTTTGTCCTGGTGGTTTGATAAATACTCCGTTGGTAGAACCTAAATCTTTGACTTTCCATGTTCCTAGTTCTTGATAAATTTCGGCATGATTACGAGATACTGTTTCTCCGCCAAAAAATGTTTCTAAATCAATTTCTACTGGTCCTGTGTCTGGATCAAATATGCCAACAATGGCGTTATTATCTAGGATAAATTCTGGTATGGGGGCGTTTGTTTGTTTAGATGTTAGTTTGGCTTTTGTAAATGTGTTGATAATTGGGGGATAATTGAGTTGTGGTGTAGTTGGTTGAATGACTGTAGGTGCTAAGGTGGGTTCTATTTTTGGTGGTGGTGTGGCTATGGCTTGTAGTTCTGAACCGCAAGCGTTACAAAATTCTGCGTAGTCTAAATTTTGATCATAGCCGCAAACTGTACAAGTAATCATGGTGTTTTCTCCTCATTTTTAATGATTAATTTTTTTTCGCCCAAAGACACAAAGGGGCAAAGTTTTATAGTTGGAGTTTTGCAATTTAAGATTCTATATTGTGTCAATTATTGATGTTTGAATCATTCTCACTCCTGAATTCTGCTGTATTTATGTTCCTGTGAGTTTTCGCATTTCTTCTTCTGAAAGCATTTCGTTAATATCGTTGCCCATTTTTACCGTTTTACCTTTTGCACCCATTTTCACGGTTTTCCGAGTTCCATCGGAGATTTTTTTGGTTTTTCGGAGTTCTTCTTGGGCGTTGTTTAAGGATTCTGTCATGTCCTTATTGCCGATTTTCATGGTCATGCGTCGGGCTGTTTCTAATATTTGTTCGGCTTTTTGTGGATCATGTTCGGCTATTTTTGTGGCTTGGTTGACGAGGTTGGCTATGTTGCATTGTTGGACATAATCCATGACTTCTTGATTGACTTGGGCTGCATTTTCCTGTCCGGGAACGAATTGAATAATTAGGTTTTGTGGTGGAAGTTCACCACGTATTTTTTGTCCGGGTATGTCGTAAGTGATCCCAAGTTGGGCGATACGCACACGAGTAGCGGGGCGATTATTAATAGTAAATTCGAGGATAAATATGGTTTCGTCGTTAGCGATCGCATTCCCTAAAGGATGAGGATCTTGATTAATGGGAAATTCGGCTTGGGTAGGGTAAGCGCGAACAATTCTAGTCAGTTCTACTCCCTTAACTGTTTTCACTGTTAGGGCTAGGTTGGTGATCACTTCTTGTTGGGCTTGGCTATATTCGTCTATAATTTTGTTGGGTAAATCAAGGATAGAAATTTGTGTACCTATGGCTGTTCCTGGGACAATATAAAGTAATTTTCCTCCTGTAGAATCGCTAAGATGGGTAAGTAGGTCTTCGTTAAATTCTCCTACTCCTAATGCGGTAATGGGGATATTATTGGTGGCGAAATTACTAGAAATTGACCGACATTGATCTTCATCAAATGTTTGTCCATCAGTAAATAATAGGGCGCGTCTGACTGTCATTTGTTGTTCACTTAAGATATCAAATGCCCGACGTAATCCTAAACCCATGCGTGTACCACCGGAAAAGTTTCTCAGGTTGTTAATAGCATTTTCTAGTTGATTAATTTCTGTAGCACTGGTTAAACCGATAGTTTGGGAAGCGTTATCATCAAATTGGACTATAGCAATGCGATCGCTGGTGGTCAATTTTCCCGAACGGACTAATGCTAATAAGGATTCAATGACTATATCTATTTTGGATTTTCCTCCTGTAACCTGTTGATATGCTTGTCCGTCTTGTTGATAAGTAATCCCCGTTGGTTTTGACTCTCCTGATACTACTTCATACATTGAACCACTGGTATCAATAACAAAGGTAAATGTGGTATGTGGGGAACTTGTAGCGACATCTTTAGTAGGACGTAATTTCAACATCACAAATAATTTTTGTGCTGCTGTCTCTGCTGGCATAAATTCCCGATGGGGAGTAATACTAATGTTAAGATTATTCTGCATTTTTCTTTCCTAATTGAATAATTAAATAAAATTTAAAGGAGGAAGCATACCAAATTGAGGTTCTATATTTGATAAATCTGGATCAATTATTTTCGGTATTTCCTGATTTCCTGTCTCATGGAGTTTATCAATATTTTCCTCTATTAATAACCGCAAATTAAGAGTCAGAGAACTAAATCTATAGCCTTCTTTAATATCCTCTACCCAAGTTTGAATAATGTTGTTGAGTTGATGATCTTTAATTGCTGATAGGCTGAGATTTTGTAAGGTTGTGCGGATATCTTCTTTGATAGCAGGGGTAAAAATCTGTTCTGGCATATCTTCTTGATTTGGGGTTAAATCTAAGGTGTAAGTATATTGATCTGGGGAGTTTTTAACTTGGAGATTAAATGTATATTTAACCATTTGCGGTAAGGGTTTTATCTTTAACTTCTATAGTGATTTGTCCTAATTTGCGGGTATCACCGACTTTTAGATCTTGACTGGTTTTTTTCATGTTTTTTATAGCTGCATACTCTTGATCAAATTGCATAATAATGTTTTCTCCTTCTTTAAAGATTTTAGCAGTAATCGGTGTAAATCCATCGGAGGCATTTAAGGGAATTTCTACATTTAAGGAACTACCAATTAAAATTGGCTTTGTCCCTAATAAATATGTGGTTTGTTCCGTTGCAGTCCAATTTACTAATAAATATGGTTGTGATTCTAACTGCTTTTGTTCTATCCAAGCTATCATTAAACCAGTGAAAAATCCTATAATAGACGTACCGGATAAACGCCCCAAAACATCACCGAAAATACTGGCTGTAATTAAGAAACCACTACCACCAATTCCTCCCCCAATTGTTCCACCTAATAAAGCATTTTTGAGGTTTAAATTGGGAACAAAAAACCTAGTTCCTACTCCTACTAATGCACCGACAATTACCCAGCCTGCAATTCTGCCAATTATTTCTAAAACAGCTATATTAGAGAGAGGTAAAAATACAATTTGTCCGGTTGCACCTGCTATCATTCCCGCAGCCAGACTACCACAAATACTAATAATACCTTTATTTGTTGTTAATAAGGGAAGGCGCATATAGCGGTTTTGTCCCATAATTAAAGCTAGGTATATTCCCATAGCTAAAAATGCTGTCCAACCACCCATGCGTAATACTGAATAGGTGATACTGTAGTTTTCGCTGGAATCAGATTCAACTAATTGTTTATAAATTGCCGCTTCTGCGTTGCGAAAGGCTTGCTCAAATTGACCGGAATTAGCATAAAATACTAATGAGCGATCGCCTGTAATTTGAGTTAAATAATTTATATCTGCATCCCCTGTAGCAACTGAAATTAGTTTTACTCCCATGTTTCTGGCAGCTAGGGCTGAATTATAGGCAAAATTCGGATCATCTGGGATACCATCGGTAAATAAAATGATGTTTTTATCTAATGCGGTTGTTTGTAATTCTCCCATGGCTGCGTTGATACCTTCAGCCATTGGTGTACTCCCATTTTCTGATAGAGTATCAATGGCATTTTTTAAGGTGTTAGCGTCGTTTGTGAGTGGGGTGGCGGTTTTAATTTCTAGTCCAAAACTGACTACTGCCAGTTGATCTTTTTGTAAGTCACGACGTTCTATAAATTTGCTGGCTGCTGTTTTGACTTCTGTTAATTTTCCATCACTCATACTTGAGGATGCGTCAATTAATAAAACTATGACTTGGGGAGTGACGGGAGAAGTTGGGTTTGGTTTAGCTTTGGTTAAGGCTAAAAATGGTTCTCCTAATAGGATTGCGGCTGTCAGACATCCACTAGCACCGTATAATCCAAATAGTAGGGGTTTGTTGTTTTTTAATTGATTAAATAGGTTAAGCATACTGTTTATTAAAGATTGTTTTTTAATATAAATTATTAATCGGCATCAGATATTTTTTCATTACTATATATTTTCCATGTACCATTTTCTTTTGCAAAAAAATAGATATAATCAATTTGATATTCACCAGAATTTGTTTTATCAATTCCTTTTTCACCTTGTAAATATAATTCTTCTATAATTCTAACTTTAATATATGGTCTGCTTCCAGAACTAGAAAAACCCATAACATTGGTAATTTCTGATTTATTATATGTATAGTAACGATTATATTTTTGTAACCAATCTATTGAACCATCTTCACCTCCCACTCTTTGATAAAGTTTTCCTGTAGCTAGTTCATTTAATAAATCTCTATCAAAAGGTGGCGCAAATATGCGGGGTTTTGCTGCGTACCATTTCTGGACTAATTCTAATGCTTGTTCTTGAGAAATATCATTTTCTGGTTGGAGATTATCATTTTCTAAACTAGATTGAGAATTATTATTTTCAGAAGTATTTTCAGGAGTATTTTCAGGATTGTTAGTAGGTGATGCAGTAGGAGTACTAGAAGCAGTTTCTAAAAGTCCTAAACTCATTTTTAAATCAAAGGTTTTTGCCCCTTGAGGTGCAGCAACTTGAATAACATATTTACCGTTTTTAGATAACTCTCCACCTTTGAGAATTTCATTATCTGGACTAAATACCCAAAGACAAACATCCGCATCAGTGCTATAACTTAATTTCTGTCCTGTTGTTGCTGTAAAGGTATAGCCAATATTTTTACTAGCACTAACTTGACCAGATTTAGTAATTGTACTTTCATTTAATGCAACTGTTTCTACATCTTTTCCACTCAAGGATACCATAGGTTTCTCAGCACAACCAGAGGAACTGATAGCATTAGAAGAAAGATTGGTTAGAGGATTTTCTATGGTTTGACAACCGATAATTGATAGACAGGTAGAGTACACAATTAACTTTTTAAACATATTAAATCATCTCAGGTTTGCTAAACAAGAATTAATTTTCATCATGGTTCAGATTTATCATTAATTAACCATGTATTATTACTTTGATTCCATATTAAATAAATACGACTGCGAGAATCTTGAACAGTTCTCCCATCATTCATATAATACCATAACTCCGCATCTAAAGTAACATTATTACCATTATCATTGACAGTTTTAACATCACCAATCTTTATTTCTTTAACACTATCCCACCATTGTTGATATTCTGCATAAGTACCAGAATATTTATTTTTAAACTGATTTGATAGTTGATTCCGTGTTTGACTATATTCACGGTTGTTTAGAGATAAATAATGATTTCTAATAAAATCAGCCGCATCTTTTCTGGGGGAATTTTCTATATTAGTTTGACTGGTTTCTAAAGGTATTGGTTGTGCTGATGATAACGATTGGTCTGCATCGTTTTGTAATTGCAATCCTAAATCAAAGGTAGTAGAACCGCCCATAGCAGCAACTTGAACAGTATACTTACCATCAAGAGGTAAAATAGGATTAGTAATTAATTGATTGTCTGGGGTATAAACCCAAATACAAATATCTTGATTAGTTTTATAAACCAGTTTGTCACCTGATTTAGCTGTAAAAGTATAGCCAAGTGATTTATTATTAGTCACCATACCTGTTTCCTTCATAGCTTGAGAACCCAGAGAAATAGGTTTAACATTGTTGGTTTCTAAAACTGCTGTTGGTTGAGTAGGACATTGGGAAGTAATTACTTGATTTACTGGCTGATTTTGAGAACAAGCAGTGAGAAAATAAAGACTCAAAGAAAATAATATTGGGCGAATATAATTCGCGGCTACACAGGCGAAGTCCGCCTTCGCGGACTGAGGAAAAAAGAGAGTCTTTAAACCCACGCAGGTGGGTTTTGTCTGTGTAGACGTGTTCGCGCCAGCGTGCCGGAGGCATCTTTCTAATCGCCGATGTTTTCCAAATACACCCATATTATTAGTCCCTTTGTGCTTCTGCTTTTAAATGTTTTCCCCAGTAGTGAAAAGGGACTATTCCAAAAATTATGACTATAAATAACACCGATATGACCATGACCAGACGTACTCCCAAAGGCAGCGATCGCCCAAATACAGGCATAATATATTCTATGATTGGCGACTCCTTGGCTTTACCATCTTGAGAACTTACTTTCACCTGAACTTTGTGCTTAGAACCCCTTTCTGCATTAGGTTGAGTAAAGGTAATTTCATACTCTCCTAACAACGCATTCAGAAATAATTGTAAATTCTCCGCTATCCTTTCGGCATTACCAGAAAACTCCGCAATTCCCCCTGTTAATTTGGCAATTTCCGCTAATCTTTGTTGGTCTACAAATTCTGCTTCGGGTACTTTACGTTTATTCAAATCAGCACGAGTAGCAGGTCTGCCTAATTTATATTTTACACCTAATTCCTGTGGTGTCAACCCATAACCTAAAGTATGTACTGTAATATTTTCATTGTTTTTAAGCAACTTAGTTAAAGCTGCAAAATCAGTCGCTTCATTAAGTGCATTGTGATATCCGTCAGACAGGAGAATTATTGATAGTCTAGGTTGTGGTTGGGAAGAATTTTCTGGTAAGTAAAATCGGGAGTCCTTAGTATTCGCTAAAAACTTGACTGCTTTGGTTAAAGGTTCATATAAATCTGTAGACGCACAGGGACTTAAACTTGATAAATAATCCAGATTATTTTGCAGTTTAAAATCATTGGCCGCTAGAAACTTATCCAGAGTTTCTTTATTTACAATAGATTCAGGACACTTACTACCAGCTTTTCCAAAAGGAACTATAGAAATTTGGGTATTTCCACCCCGTTCACCAGAAATTTTCGTAAATTGACGAATCGCATTAATAGCACCTGCTATTTTTTTAGTTCCTCCACTATCTACTTGATTCATACTGCCACTAAAATCTAGTAAAACTATAATCCAAGCTGGAGGAGGTACAGTTTCTTCTGGACTTTTCCAATCTTTAGGTTTAAACTTAACCTCCTTTTTATCAACCGTCAATTTAAAATTAGTATCTTCTAAACCCATTACAGGTCTATCATCTCCACCTTTGACCTTAATTCTAATTGTTACTTTCTCATCTTTGAATGTGGGACTACCAATAACTTCTGTCTTTTTTACCTGGGCTAAACTGGGACAAGCTAGAGTCAGAAGCAACAATAAAGATAGACTAAGCCTGGGGGTCCAAAAAGCGGTTGTAGTAGACAAAGCGATAATATTTTTCCTCATTGATGTCATCTCCATTAATGGTGTAAAAAGTCAATACATAATTATGCTTCAAAGGGATAATCTTCCGTGATTTTATACGGACACTATTTATTTCTATGGTATGAAAGAACTGTTTATCAGGAATGAGAAGGGTTGTCCGGTTCTGTAATTGAATATCAGCAACATGGGGAGGTAGACCAGGAATAGAAATAGTATTGTCAACTCTAGAACCGATGGTAATTGTCTGATTTCCGGGTAATGAGATAGATAAACCTTCTTCTATTTCATCCTCATTCAGACTATCATGTAGTGTGACAAAGGAAAGCACCGATTTATTAATGTAGGGATAAGATTGGTTAAGGGTGGGTGAGTCTGTTAGGGAGTCTGTGGATAGTTCCGAGTCTTGAACATGATCTTTAATTTCTGGGTTAATGTCTGGTTTGATTTCTGGTTTAATTTCCCTATACTCAAAACCACTACCAGCCCGCAAAGCCGCGAGATAACTGGGAGAATTAGTGAGACTAAAAACGCCACCTAGTAATAAACCTAAAATAGAAAAACCAATAGGATCTTCTATACCTTTAAATTCTGCCGGCATTGTTCCCAACATTAAGCGAATGATTTCAAATATAATTGCTGCTGCAAAACTCGCCCCACTTGCAGCAATGATGCTGGTTTTTAATCTTTGTTGAAAGCGTTTTTTACTCCCCGCTTCCATACTATACCAACGCCAACTTAAACCCTCTGCAATACCCACAGAACTACCAATTAATAACCATCCTAATGTTCTCACAATGGGAGTAGGTACACGAATAATTGGTAAAAACAGGATTTGGGACATAATACCAGCAATTAACCCAGAAAGTATCCCTAATCCCAAGGCTATTAATAGGGGCTTTTGTGCGGTTTGAAAACTGCGTTTTGGTCTGGTGGGGTTGCTGATAAATATTTCATTCATCACCATACCAAAAGCTAAGGAAACTGCTATACAGGGAAATAAAGTAATTTCGGGAAACTGTTTAAATAACCCCAAGTCTGTGAGGAAAAATTGACCTATATTCCAGCCTATTAAGGCTGATGTGATGCCGGCTAGTATGTAAAGGTAGATTCTCATATTTGGTGTATATTTTGATTGCTTAAATATTAATTTTTAGGGATAAGGGTGTAAATTGAGTTTTTTATTGCGACAACCAACGATTAGTTCCATCTTTGTAATTATACTAATTGCTATGGAATAATCGTTAGTTAATGATTTAAAAAGTAATTATACCGTAGGTTGGGTTGAGGAACGAAACCCAACATTATCAAGGATTTTGTTGGGTTTCGCTGTCGCTCAACCCAACCTACATTTCCTTAACTCTTATCACCTCACCTGAATCCTTACGTTTTTGCAATTTATCATTTTTCAATGCAGTATTTATATTTTACAACAATTCAGTAATTTTTAGAAACTATTTAACCTTGAGTCAATCACGAACAAATCAGTCAATTGGACAGGGAATCAATTCCCTGTCTAATAGCTCAAGTCGGTTAAAACCGACTAATTTTTGGGATTTGCTGGTTCTATGTTACCAGGTTGTGGTTATGGGTTGGGGAATTTATTTTCCGGTGTTTTCGGGGTTGAAAGAGATTTTTTATTTGTCAATCAGACGGGGAATTGATTCCCCGGCTTTGTTCTGATTTCATGGCTGCTGAAATATCATTTTTCAATTTTTTGTAAAGCTCAGAATCTTTTTCATTAACACCATTACGAGTATCATTGTCTTCTCCAGATTTCGATAAACATAGCCAGAATATTCGCTGGTTACATTCATCGCTTTTATTCCCATTATCTGCAATAATTTTTTGATATGTTACATTCTTTTTAATTTGATAATTATAAATTGCTGTCATCCATTTCTTTTGAATCTCTAAATCTGTCGGTTCTTCACCAGATTTTAAATCCTCATATTTAAGTTCTGTACTTCCTGTTAAACTTCTTAACTTTTGTACGACCTTTGTTCGCATATCTTCTTCTGTTGTATTTACTCCTGTTGTTCTTGATGTTTGTTGATTGTTGTTTTTAACGCTGTTAGATGTTTGAACTTGGTTTGTTTTTTCACTAACAATATCATCCACAACCGCTGGAACTAATTGCTTGATTTTACTAAAACTATAACCTGGCTCTAAAACTATAACCGGACAGTTTTTACCATCTTTGAAAGTCTTGCTACACAAAGATTTTTCAATTTCAGTTGCACTGGTATGAGATTCCCAATTTTTTGCACCGATAAACCAACCACTGACTAAGATGAATAGTGAAAAAGGAATAACAAATTGAATTTTCATATCCACCTCCAGAGTAATAAAATAAAAAACATAATCTATAAATTCAATCATCGTCGGTTTTCGTTTAATCAGTAAGCCGTAAACAGTAATATGAGAATTGCGGTATTTTTGATAAGCTACTTCTCCGAAACGTTTAATCAGTAAGCCGTAAACAGTAATATGAGAATTGCGGTATTTTTGATAAGCTACTTCTCCGAAAATTTTAGAATTAGGACGAAGTTGGAGATATTTTTCATAAGCCATCTTATAAAATAAATCGTTAGTAACATTGCCTTGACTCACTTGATAGAAATATGCAGCCAACTCATATTCTTTTAACCTTGCCAATAATTCAGCCAAAGGTTGATATTCTTCGCTTTTGTGAGTTTCTTTTTGAATACTTTTCCAATTACTTATTAAACTTGCCCAAACTTGCTTTCGGCATTTAAACAATTTATTGTCCAGCACAATAAAGGTACAATTCAATTGTAAATCATATTTAACATCGGTAATAAACTTTTTCCGAGCATAAAACCAAGCACTACCATCTGTCGTTAATAACCAATATGCACAATCTACCGATATTTGCTTATTCAATAAATTTAATATTAGATAGTTAATCCCTTTTGTTAGTTGCTCTTGAGGAAATAAAGGCCGAATATCTTTTTGAAATTCTAAAGACACAGTTTGATGCTCGTCAAGTTTCTTACGACCTTGAATATTCAACCATGCCAAAAACTCCTGTAATGTTTCTGGAATTACTATTGCTCTTAGGGTTATCAACCGCACCATTTGGGGACTATATATCTTTTGTTTTATCGCAATTTCAGCACCTTCTTTATTAAATAGAGTTTCCCAATCTTCAGGAGTGACATTCTCATCTTCTAACCCTTCCACAATTACCCGCACCGCTTCCGGTTTGACTTGGGAACTGTGGATTAATTTCCTAATTGCTGGTTTGAGTGCTTGTGTTTGTGAGTTCATTGATTTTCTCAATTAGCTTTTAGTCAATTGGACAGGGAATCAATTCCCCGGCTTTCTTATGGTTTTAGAATATCTTTTTTCAATTCTTTGTAAAGGTTAGAATTTTTTACATCATTAGCACCACTACTAGTATTATTTTTCTGTCCAAATGGCCATAAACATATCCCGAATATTTGCGGCTTACATTCATTGTTTCCATTATTATTATCTGCCATTTTTTGATATGTTACATTCCTTTTAATTTGATAATTATAAATTGCTGTCACCCATTGCTTTTGAGTCTTTAAATCTGTCGGGTCTTTACCAGGTTTTAAATCCTCATATTTAAGTGCTGTATTGTTTGGATACAAAATATTTTCCAGCTTGTTTATGACTTCTTGTTTTATATTTTCTTCTGTTTTTTCTTGCGGTGGTGTTGCTGATTTTCCTCGACTCATTTCCTTATCATATTTTTCATTTGCTTTTTGATATTTTATATCTTCTTCTCCTTTTTTCTGCTTAGTAACACCCTCTACAACCTCTGGAATTAATTGCTTGATTTCACTAAAACCATAACTTGTCTTTGGATCTAAAACTATAACCGGACAGTTTTTAGTATCTTTGAAAGTTTTGCTACACAAAGATTTTTCAATATCAGTTTCATTGGTATAAGATTCCCAATTTTTTGCACCGATAAACCAACCACTGACTAAGATGAATAGTGAAAGAGGAATAACAAATTGAATTGGCACAATATACTCCTGGGTGATAAAATCAAGGACATGATCAATTAAATTCTTTTTCGGTTCAAGAGTTAAACCAAAAACAACAGGTGAGCGACGATGTTGTTGATTAGCTACTTCATAATATAAATCTTTGTCAACTATTCCATCACTCACTTGATAAAAATATGCAGCTAAATCATATTGTCTAAAATTTTCAAATAATTCAGCCAAAGGTTGATATTCTTCAATTTTATAGTATCCTTGTTGAATACCTTGCCAACTATTTATTAAATTTGCCCAAATTTGCTTTTGGTATTTGAAATTATCTTGCCATGAATCCTTTTTAATTGGTGGTTGAACATGATGGAATTGTGAATCATTTTGAGATGCAAAAGAGGAACTGCTAGTTAATACTGAATTAGGATCAGTATAAGAACTGCTTTTGGATGAAGTTCTGGGGCTAGAAAAGTGATCATAAATTAATTGTAAATCATCCTGAATATCAGTAATAAATTGTCTTTGTGCATAAACCCAAGCACTACCATCTATCATTAATAACCAACAAAGACTATCTACAGATATTTTCTGATTTAATAAATCTAATAGTAGATATTTAATCCCTTTTGCAAGTTGTTCCTTAGGTAATAAACCCCGAATAGCTTTTTGCAACTCTAAAGACATAGTTTGACTTGCATCAGGTTTCTTACCTGTTTGAATATTCAACCATTCCAAAAACTGCGGTAAAGTTTCTGGAATTACCATTGCTCTCAACGTTATTAGTCGTACCATTTGGGAGCTATAAATCTTTTGCTTAATGGCTTTATCCGCACCTTGAGCATTAAATAAACTCTCCCAATAATCAGATTTGATTTCCTTAGTTTCTAATCCTTTAACAATTTCTTGTACTGCTTCCGGTTTGACAGTAGAACTATTCATTAAACTGCGAATAGCAGATTTTAACGCCGCTTCATCAACATTTATTGCTGAAATCACCTGACCAGCATTAGCAATAGCTCGTTTTAATCCATCATAGGCTCTTTGTGACGCTGGTTGAATTACCTGAAACCGTTCTGGTTTTTCCAATGCTTCTACATTAAAAGCCCACGCAACAGGTAAACCATTTTTACACTCTTTCTTTTTTCTGATTGCTAAGGCGTTAAGAGTATATAAATCACATTGATTTTCTGCTGGTAATACTATTGCTTGGTCTTGTTCAAACGGTAAAGATTCATCCTCCTTTGTCCGGTGAGGTTGACCAGATTCTCCCATAAATAAATGAGGACTACCTTGAAAATCTAAGGGGTTAAATGTTGGTTTTTGATTTTGTTCCCACCAAGTTAATATAAACCGTAAATTATGATCTCCTTTACACAAAAAATAACGATAAAAAGCCGCACTGCGTTCCCCTTCATCTTGTCCTCGTGTGACAACAGCCATCACAGACCAAACATCATCACCACTTCCTACTATCCGGCCGATAATTGCTGGTTTCTCCGTAGAAGATCCTTCAGTTAAGGCAAATTCTTGATTAGCAATAGACCTTTCTACAACTTGAGGAATAGGGTTAATAGTGGCGTTCATGTATTGTCCTGTAAAACCCAGAGACACCCAACCATTAACCATTTGTTGAAAGTGAATACCTGTACTAAATTCGTGAATTTCAATATTTGGTGAACTCATGTTTTTAACCTTTATCTAATTCCTGATGACGTGAACCTGTACAAAGCCAATAAATGGGAGAAATCAAACCAAAAGGTCGCCAAAGTTTGGGATTTTTAATTACTGCTGTTACTCCCCCCCTACTTCTACTTAATAAGTTAACATTTGGCTCAGGATATTTACTACCCAACATCCCAAAAGCTGAAGCTGCAAAAAATTCTATATCACCTCCTCCCATTTGTTGCCATGATTGTAATTTTCTGCAAACTTGGGGAAACCTTGCTGATGCTAAAAATGCTGGTTTATCTCGATTTACCCACAAATCAGATTGTTCACATTTATTCAATACTAAGGCAATTCTGCGCTTACTTCCACCCAGATCATTCCTGTCAAGTGCTAACAGCAATTTATCTAAACCATTGGCATATTCTAAATCTTTTCGCCGACTACTACCATCAACCAAAAACATAATACCATTACACTGTAAACAATCTTCTAAATAATCATCTAACTGGGGATTTTTACCGCGATGTAATAAATCACTAAAAAATTCACCAGCATAATCTTTAGAACTGACGTTTAAATTCAGTAATTTAGAACCTAATTTTTTTTCTTTCAGCGTAATTTGTAAAGTGCAATCATTTACATCTGATACAGTTGAAGCGAACACAGTTGGTTCTAGTTCTAACCCCTGTTCTAAGATATTTTGAGCTTTACTAAGTAAGTCTTCTCCACCTTCATCCACAGCCGTTACAGCCTGAACTGGACTATCAGGATCAGCATTTGGCCATCGGGCTAAGGAGGCCATATATGTGGTTTTTCCAGAAGAGCGATCGCCTATAACTCGTAACACCCCACTACTTTGTAATGGGGGCTGATTTTTATTCTTAAATAAATTAAACATCTTCTTTCATCCTCTTACCCGTACTTAACCAATAGAGAGGTGAAATCATGCCATAGGGCGACCAGTTATCAGTTTCTCGTAACACAGAATATCTGCCTTTTGTTCCTAATTCTTCCTTACGATTGGGGCGCGGATCTTTATTTCTTAAAACCCCAAAAGTAGATATAGCATAAAACTGTAAATTTTTAGGAGGAATATTGTCTTTTAAAAATGACAGAGTTTCTGGGAAATGAATAGCAAATAAATCATTTTCAGGATCTAACCGACCAGGCCACAGTTCCCCCCGTTCACATTTACTCATGGCTACAGCTAACCGTAAATCATGCAATCTTTCCTGTTTATCCATTAAATTTATAAACCTTTTAAAGACTCGTTTATAAAATTTATCTGTTCCTTGTCTCCACTCTGTTAATAAAACTAAACACCCTTGAGTATCTTTACTTAAACACTCATTCATAAATTCTTCATGTAATGGATCAGCAGAAACTGATTCCAACTCTTTAAAAACTTCTCCTGGATAGTCTCGCACAGCTAAATTTATTTTCTCTAGCTTTCGCCATTTTTTCTGAATTTCAATAATGAATGAATAGACTTTTAAATCATCAATTGTTTTGACATGAAGACGAGTAGGTTCTAAAGATGCACCCTCTAAAATAATGTTTTCTGCCTTGTCTGCTAATTCTCTAGTTTCTTCATTCAACGCTTGAACTTTAAAATTTTTATTTTTCTGCTTTGTTTTTAATGGTTGATAAGCCAAAGCCGCTAAATAAGTAGTTTTGCCAGAAGCCTGTGGTCCGATTATATGAATGTTGCCCATGTTACACCCTTTTCATTATTTAAAGAACAGAGAATGATGAAATAATCCCCGGCGAATGGAATTCGCGGCTACACAAACAAATAATCCCCGGCGAATGGAATTCGCGGCTACACAAACAAATAATCCCCGGCGAATGGAATTCGCGGCTACACAAACAAAGTCCACCTTCGTGGACTAATAAAGGATAAATTCCCAACCCGCGAAGGCGGGTTTTGCCTGTGTAGATGCGTTCGCGCCAGCGTGCCGGAGGTATCTTTCTAATCGCCCCTACCATCTCAACTAATAAAGGATGAATTTCCAACCCGCGAAGGCGGGTTTCGCCTGTGTAGACGGGATTTCTGATCACCGGAGATGGTTTCAATCCATGAAAAAATTTGTCTAACACAATTCAAACCTATTTCGCTAAAAAACTACCCAAATAAATCCAAGGTAATTCTAATAAACCTCGATGATGAATAGATGTAATAAAACACCGCACCGAGCCACCGGAAAGACCATTATTCAATTGTTCTAATTGGGAATAAATCGGACGGAAATATCTTTGTAAAACATAAGTATGCCGCTGCTGCCAGTTCAGGGAACTACCATAAGGCTTGTAAGCCAGTTTACCACCTTCCTGGGATAAATCACAAAATAAATCAGCTTTATTGATACAAATAGCTAAATGTCTAACATTGGGACATTGGTGATGGAAAAATTTCACCCATCTGTCAAAGCGATTACACCATTGTTTTTGCGTGACAAACTGCTCCACATCTATACCTGGTTGTAAACTCATGCCCCGGTGGGGTGGAAGAATAAGCAACACTCCCTCACTGTTGCGAATGAGAGGTAAAAATTGATTCAATTGTTCAGGACTATCCTTTTGCAAATTCCTGTTCCACACCTCCCCCGCTGTATCAATCCAATCTACTACCATTTGCTTATTACCAGACGGTAGCCGCACCTCCATCTCTAAATACCGTTCGTGCATTTGTCGAGGTGTCGCGTAGGGTTGTGAGTTTTCATCCAACAATTGCACTCTCAGATTGTCATAATCGAGATTGGCAACTTTGACATATTCACCTTTGGGGTTGACTAACTCTAGTGCTAAGTGAGTCTTACCTGTTGCGCGATCGCCTATATATATTACTCCCACATTGATTATTTTTGTGACATTACGTATATCCAAACGTCATCATACAATAATTAAACCTAAAATAGGCTGTAAGTTTGTCATCAATGGTATAATTACTGTGGATTCTGTGTAATTTAAAAATTATGAAACTAATTTTAGCTGCGGCTACTGTTTTTACATTCACGTTAGGACTTTACACATTGCCAGTCTCATCTGCACCTGTAAAAAAACCTGCTAAAAACCCTGTGACAACGGCAAAAACACCAAACAACTTTCAACAATGGTGTGAGCAAAAAGCCAAGCTACCTCAACAGACGAGATACACGGTTGAAGTATTATTAAAAACTGCTGGTACGACAAACTGTACTCAAGCTCATCAAAAACTGATTAAGTTGACTACTCTTAACCTGTGGAAAAGTCAAATTAGTGATATCCAACCTTTATCAAGTTTGACTAATTTAACTTTTATCTCTTTATGGGAAAATAAAATTAGTGATATCAAACCTTTAGCAAATTTGACTAATTTAACTTCTCTTGACCTGGGTGGAAATCAAATTATTGATATCCAACCCTTATCAAAATTAACTAAGTTAACTACCCTGAATTTGTGGGAAAATCAAATCAGGGATATCCAACCCTTGACAAATTTGCATAATTTAACTTTTATCTCGTTGTGGAAAAATCAAATCAGGGATATCCAACCCTTGACAAATTTGCATAATTTAACTTTTATCTCCTTGTGGAAGAATCAAATCAGCGATATCAAACCTTTAGCAAATTTGCATAATTTAACTTTTCTCGACTTGAAAGAAAATCGAGTTAGTGACATTGAAAGTTTGTCAAATTTAACTAAATTGACTGCTGTTTATCTGGGAGAAAATCAAATCCAAAATATTCAATCTTTGTCAAATCTGACTAAATTAACTGCTGTTTACTTAGAAAAAAATCAAGTCCAAAATATTCAATCTTTATCCGCTTTGGAAAATTTACAGACTCTTAAAGTTCAGGATAACCCGCTTATTTCTAAACAATGTCCCATCCAACCAGAGTCTATTTGTCGTTTTAGTTTTTAGCAAATCACTAAGGACTTATAAAATCATCTGCGTTTATTTGCATTTATCTGTGTTTAATTCTGATTATCACTAAAATCATGAAACTAGCTTTAGTAGCGACCACTATTTTTACCTTGACTTTAGGATTGTACACCCCAAAAGTCACCGCAGCACCTATAAAAACACCTAAGACCTTTAAAGAATGGTGTCAACAAAAAGCCAGTTTACCTCAAGAGACGAAACGAACGGTAGAAGCATTATTAAAAGTTGCCAAAACGCAAAATTGTAGTCAAGCTAATCAAGCGCTGACCAAATTGACTGAACTTGAGCTTTGGGGAAATCAAATCAGCAATATCAAACCTTTGTCTAATCTGACTAACTTAACTAAACTTGACCTTTCGGGAAATCAAATCAGCGATATTACACCTTTATCTAACCTGACTAAATTGACTTATCTTGGCCTTTCAGCAAATCAAATCAGCAATATCAAATCTTTGTCTAACCTGACTAACTTGACTACTCTCTACCTTTCGGAAAATCAAATCAGCAATATCAAACCTTTATCTAATCTCACTAATTTGACTTCTCTTTATCTTAATAAAAATCAAATCAGCAATATCAAACCCTTGTCTAACCTGACTAATTTGACTTCTCTTTACCTTGATAAAAATCAAATCAGCAATATCAAACCCTTGTCTAACCTGACTAATTTGACTTCTCTTGGCCTTTCAGAAAATCAAATCAGCGATATCAAACCTTTGTCCAATCTGACTAACTTAAATTCTCTTGACCTTCCGGTAAATAAAATCAGGGATATCAAACCTTTGTCTAATCTGACTAATTTGACTTCTCTTGACCTTTCGGAAAATCCACTTATTTCTAAACAATGTCCCTGAAACCAGAGTCTATTTGTAAATTTTAGTCCGGTTATATTTTGGTGCGTTATGGACTTACTAACGCGCCCTCAAAATACTCAATTTCCCTGAATATTACCAGACTAAAAATGTCAAATTGGACAAAAATCCTATTCTACTAAATCATGTTTGATCGCAAATCTAACAATTCAGCACGACAACATAATAAAATTACTGTAACTTCTTATCACTAAAATCATGAAACTAAGTGTAGTAGCAACCACCATTTTTACCCTGACTTTAGGATTTTATACCCCAAAAGTCACCGCAGCACCTATAAAAACACCTAAGACCTTTAAAGAATGGTGTCAACAAAAAGCCAGTTTACCTCAAGAGACGAAACGAACGGTAGAAGCATTATTAAATGTTGCTGAAACCCGAAATTGTAGTCAAGCTAATCAAACGCTGACTAAATTGACTTCTCTTGAGCTTGGGGAAAATCAAATCAGCGATATCAAACCTTTGTCTAATCTGACTAATTTGACTTCTCTTTACCTTGTGGGAAATCAAATTAGCGATATCAAACCTTTGTCTAATCTGACTAAATTGACTTTGCTTGACCTTACGAAAAATCCACTTATCGTTAAACAATGTCCCCTGAAACCAGAGTCTATTTGTAAATTTTAGTCCGGTTATATTTTGGTGCGCTATGGACTTACTAACGCACCCTCAAAATACTCAATTTCCCTGAATATTACCAGACTAAAAATGTCAAATTGGACAAAAATCCTATTCTACTAAATCATGTTTTATCGCAAATCTGACCAATTCTGCACGATTACTAGTTTCTGTTTTCCTCAATAAACTACTCACATATTTCTCCACTGTGCGCGGACTTAAATGTAAATGATTACCAATTTCTCCATTAGACAAACCATGAGTTAATAAGTCTAAAACTTCCTGTTCTCTCACAGTTAATGGTGTCAATACCTGAGATTGTTGCATCTGAGTAGGTATGGAGATATGACCGTTTTTTGCTTTTGTATAAGTGGCAAAACTGATTTCTTCCTGATAAAGAAAACGACATTCTGATTTGATGACTTGCGATCGCTCTAATAAATTACGTATAGCAGCGGCTATTTCTTCCAATTCAAATGGTTTAGGCAAATACAAATCACAGCCAGACTGATATCCCAAAATTCGTTCTTGAGTTTTCGTTCTTTCTGTCAACAAAATCACAGGTAATAATCGAAACGCCGATAATTGACGAACTCGACGCACCAACTCATAACCATTCATCTGTGGCATCATAATATCTGTCACCATCAAATCAGGATGACGCTTTTGAACCATCGCCAAAGCATCTACACCATTATCAACAGTTATAACATTATACCCGGACAGATCAAGATAGTCACTAATAGATAGGCGTGTACCTAAATCATCATCTGCGACAAGAATAGTCAAGGGCATGGATAGTACACCCCTATAATCTTTTGGTCGAGCAATTTACTGTAATCACAAATATTAATAGACACAAGCAAGAATACTAATTCTATTTCTAATACTATGACAAAATTACTTACTCATGATGAGATCATCAGTGATTTCTAAAGAAAATATTAAATTTTTACAAATTGTTCATAAAACTTTACGTAATCTCCAAAAAAGAGAGAGGATTTTTGATCAATCACTAATCACCAGTCCCTTTGGATTACAATTAAAGAAAAAGCTAGTCTAAAGAAATTTTTAGGCGTATTTATTAAAACTTAAGAAGATTTTTGATGAGTGATAAACAGAGTGAAGGTTACAAAGTTATTTGTGATAATCGGCAAGCACGGTTCTTATATGAAATCATAGAAACCTATGAAGCGGGTATTCAATTGACAGGAACTGAGGTAAAGTCAATTCGTGCCGGTAAAGCCAATTTGCAAGATGGTTACGCGTTGCTTCGTGACGGTGAAGCATGGTTAATTAACGTGCATATTTCTCCTTATATCTCCAGCGGTGCATATTTTAATCACGAACCCAGACGAACCCGCAAGTTATTACTTCATAAACAAGAACTGCGTAAACTCATTGGTAGGGTACAACAGGAAGGTTTAACCCTCGTCCCCCTAAAAATGTATCTAAAACGGGGTTGGGTAAAAATAGTTATTGCCCTGGGTAAAGGTAAAAAATTACACGACAAACGCGAAAGTATGAAACGTCGTGATGATCAACGAGATATGCAAAGGGCAATGAAGAGATATTAGAGGAGTCAGGTGTCAGTTGTCAGGAAAAAGAAATGACCAATGACCACTGACCACTGACTAATGACTTCTAGCCAAAGGTTGCCAATAGCTGGCAACTAAAGCCACCATAAACCACCAGAGGGTATTAACTTCAGGGCGATAGAAGACCGTATCAAATAGACCCTGAGCAAGTATACCTAGCATACTAGCGATCGCCCCAATTAACCAGAAGCCCTCTATATTCCTAGTTTCTCTTAATCGGCGCAGTTGCAAAAATCCTGTATTAAAAGTAACGACTATTAACCATAAGAAACAGGTAAAACCCAAAAAGCCAGTTTCCACAATGGTTTCTAGAAACACAGAATAGGCACTCAAAGCTGTAAAGCGAGGACGTTGATAGAGAGGATATATCTTATTAAAAGAATTGTGTCCAGGTCCTATACCAATTATCGGGCGATCGCGGATCATTTGAAACACAGATTCCCAGACATTTTTGCGAAAATTATTACTACTGTCTTGGCGGTCAGCAAATATACTCACAACCCGCACCCGGAAAGGTTCGACAAATAACACCCCTATTACCAATAACCCCACCACACTTCCTAACAGAATAGGTAAAGACCAACTCCGCCAAAATAGCGGCATATTTATACTCCACCAATAAATTAGCAATACTGCCACAGTAAACAATCCCACCAACAAAGCAATCCAACCACCGCGACTAAAGGTAAGAATTAAAGTAGCAGCATTGACAAGAAACATCGTTAATGCTAATGATTTCCTGATCCAACCTTGCCAAGCCACAATAGCCACCAAACTTAAAACCACAGCCGGCAAAAGATATCCAGCCAATAAATTGGGATTGCCTAAATAACTGTAAACCCTAGTAGTTTTAGCCAAAGGTGATTCCGGGTCAACCCAAGTAGCTAAAGCCTTCGCGCCAAAAAACCATTGTCGCAACCCATAGACGCTAACAATCAGGGATATATGCAAATAAAGAGTAATTAACCAAGACCGAAACCGGGGGACTCGCAGCACCCTAGCACAGAGGGCAAACAGCAACAAATAAAGAGTTAATGTTTGTAAATCACCCAAAGCGGCTTTTTTCACCGGTGATAAAGCCGTTGATATGGCAGCAATAGTCCAATACAGCAACACTAGCAGGTGAATAGGAGTAACTGAAGCTGCATTTGCTGATTTATTGTCATCCGATAAGGTCAACAGCAGCCAAAAGCCGACACAAGCCACCAACAATAAACCGATTAAAGTAGTAGAAACAAAAGGTGCAAGACCATAAATGAGGCTAAGTAAGCCAACAGCAATAATATCTCCCCACTGCATTAAGATACTACTTTGTCGCCAAGGCAGCAAAAGTCCCACCAGAAACCGATGTAGGTAACTACCAGACAAATATTCTTTCAGTGGTAAAGAAGATAAAGTCAATCTTTCCCAGACTAAATTCATGGAGAAATACAAAATACAGAAGTTATGCAGTATAGCTTACGGCAAGTCTGGCTGTGAAAATTAATATTCCTTTTTTAGAAAGCTATTCTAAAGTTTTTATGACTACAAATGCGCCAAAAGCCACGCATCTAAATCGGCTATTCCTGTAAAATCTAACAAGGAATCCCCTAAACTCTCCAACTGCTCTATCTTCAAACTTCTTATTTGCTCTTGTTGGGCTTGAGATAGCAATCCATACCGCTTAGTCAAAATACGCAGCACTAAATCCGTTTCCCCTTCTTGTCGTCCTTCTTGTCGTCCTGCTCGTTGTCCTGCTTGCTGTCCTTCTTGAAACACTTCCTGATAAAACCGTGTTTGGGTGACATCTGCTGTTTTCAGGTTTAGCATTTTCAAAATCTCCTTTGTGCTGAGTTGTGGGAATTTATTCACAAGTATAGCTTCTACCAAATCTAAGCGTCGGCGCAGTTCTTCTTCTGTTTCTGCACTATTAATAATCGCCTGTGCCAAGGCGGCTGTATCTTGTTCATTGACTACCAGCAATTTCAATAATGACAGATTGGGACTCAAGTTGGTTAATGGTAATAAATCTTCTAAATATAGGCGTTTGACTTGATTTGTCAACAACGATTGGTAGGGAATATCTGAGCCTAAATCTTCTTGTCGGTTGGGTAAAATCAACAATCCGTACCAAGGTTGTTTGATGTTGTATTGATATAGGTACATAAAAATCTCTGCGAAATACCGCCCATAAAATTTGGGGTCTCTTTGCATCTGTGCCTCTAAAAATACTAACGGTAAATTTAGATCCTTGGCAATCGGTGTTAATAATCCATCTATTGCAAATCCTTTTTCTTTGACTGCGGGCGCACTATAGGTAAATTCGCAATCTTTGGGAATTTCTGGGATTAACTCGGTAATCAATCCTGGCTGAGATAAAAATAGTCGGTAAAACAGTTTATCAGTTTTCATAATTACCTATCGTTCTCTTTAATCTCCTTATCCAAAAATTCTATTTTTCTTATTCTCATACAGAGTATAGGAATGAGAATCTGAAAGTAAAATATCAGATTGCTAAACAAAGCTATTGTTATCCTATCCAATAGATTTGTCTGAAAATAAATGCTTTAAGATTAACAGCATTTACTTAACGATTACGTAAACGTTCAAGATTATTACGAACAGTAATAGTAGTAGGATGATCTACTCCTAAGCGTTGTTCTAAAATATTTACCGCTTGAATGTAGAGAGGTTCAGCTTCGCTGTACCTGCCTTGGGATTCGTAGAGTCCTGCCAAATTGTTGAAACTGGTAGCCATAGAGGGATGGTCATCACCCAGCAGCTTTTGCCAGAGAGCTAAAGCTTGGATGTAAAGAGGTTCGGACTCGCTGTACCTGCCTTGGGATTTGTAGAGTAGAGCTAAATTGTTGAAACTTTGAGCGACATAGGGATGGTCATCACCTAGAAGCTTTTGCAAGAGAGCTAAAGCTTGAATGTAGAGAGGTTCGGCTTCGCTGTACCTGCCTTGGGATTCGTAGAGTCCTGCCAAATTGTTGAAACTGGTAGCGACATCGGGATGGTCATCACCCAAGAGCTTTTGCCTGAGAGCTAAAGCTTGGATGTAGAGAGGTTCGGCTTCGCTGTACTTGCTTTGGGAATAGTAGAGTAGAGCCAAATTGTTAAAACTGGTAGCGACATCGGGATGGTCATCACCCAGGAGCTTTTGCCAGAGAGCTAAAGCTTGGATGTAAAGAGGTTCTGCTTCGCTGTACCTGCCTTGGGAATAGTAGAGTCCTCCCAAATTGTTAAAACTTAGAGCGACACGGGGATGGTCATCACCCAAGAGCTTTTGCCAGAGAGCTAAAGCTTGGATGTAGAGAGGTTCGGCTTCGCTGTACTTGCTTTGGGAATAGTAGAGTAGAGCCAAATTGTTAAAACTGGTAGCGACATCGGGATGGTCATCACCCAGGAGCTTTTGCCAGAGAGCTAAAGCTTGGATGTAAAGAGGTTCTGCTTCGCTGTACCTGCCTTGGGAATGGTAGAGTAGAGCCAAATTGTTGAAAATGATAGCGACATAGGGATGGTCATCACCCAAGAGCTTTTGCCAGAGAGCTAAAGCTTGGATATGGAGAGGTTCTGCTTCGCTGTACCTGCCTTGGGAATGGTAGAGTCCTCCCAAATTGTTAAAACTTAGAGCGACATAGGGATGGTCATCACCTAAATGCTGTTTTAGTAATAAAACACATTTTTCTTTCCAAGGTTCTGCAAGTTTATATAATCCTTGTCCTTCATAAAATCTTCCTAATCCAGCAAAAGGCAAATATAAATTTTCATCACTAACAACATCAACTAGATGTTCTGCTACTTCCTCTAAATGCGGTATATCTAATTTTAATTTTTTAATATCTTCCTGTATTGGCCGCTCAGGAATTGATTGAGCTACATCAATCATTGTTTGGCAGAAGTGAGATATTTGTTGTTGTCCAGAAGCTAAGTTATGATGCTTCTTTTTCAAAAACTCACGAATTAGTTGATGTAATTGATAATAATTATCTTCACTTTGCAAAAGATGTAATTGTTCTAATTCAATTCTGGCATCTTCTAAATCTTCTGTATATTGCTCAGGTGCAGCACTTTCCACAAGTGACCAACGAATAGGAGCTAGAGCAAACAAACTCAGTAAACAACCTAATTCTTGAGCAGCAGAACTGAGGACTTCCCAACTTAATGCAAAAGCAGCTTCAACACCACGGGTTATAGATAAAGTCCAGGTTGGGTCATTCATATCAACAACTAAAGCAGGATGACCTAAACCTTTAGCTTCTAATCTTTTCAGCATTTCTGCTAAAGATATCTGGCGTTTTCTAATATAACGACCAACCAATTGTAAAGCCAGAGGTAAGCAACCTAAACGCTGACAAAGTTCCTGTGCTTGTGCTGTTTCTGAAGTTAATTTATCAGCACCAATCAATTCAGATAGTAATGCCAGTGCCTCTAATTCAGAAAGGATTTGCAAAGACAAAGAACCAGATAAATCTAGCTTGAGTCTCGTTGTGATCAAAACCTTAAATTGAGATGGTTTGGGCGGCAAATAAGGCTGAATCGCAGAATAATTCTGAACATCATCAATAACTACTAAGGTATTACTCTGTTGCCAACGTTGCCAACACCAACTTACCTGTTCTAATAAATCAACATGATCCGGTGGTTGTAAACCTAAATTTGTGCGGCAAAATTGAATAATTTGTAAACCAATATTTTGATCTCTAGCTTGCAACCAACAAATACCCCCAGGATAAGTATTTAATTGTAAATGTAAAAGAGAATATTGGGTTGCCAATTCAGTTTTACCAATACCACCCATACCTTCAACAGCAGCAATCACAGCCGAATTATTTTCTTTTAAATACTGATGAATCAGTACCAGTTCTTTTTCCCGTCCGACAAACTTCTTTGTATTACTACCAGGGATGTTGTGAGGAAACCCCGTAGGTTGAGAAATATCACTTAAATTGTTGACGGTTTGATAAATATCTCTAATATTGATATCACCACTGGCTTGGACATTTTCAAAGATTTTCTGGACATTTTGAAAACTGGAATTTATAGTCATAATTTTAAGATTCTTGACTTAAATTACCCACCTCAATATTGCCAGCTTTGATATCTTTGAGCATGGTTTGTTCAACTGAACCACCACTCCGGGTAGTTTCTTGGGTGATATCCCCAGCTTTTAAATCTCCAGTTAATTCAATTCCACTCAGAATCACCTGACGGATATTTTCATCTTGTGCTTTTAGTTCTTCAACCAGCAATTTCAATTGATTAGCGAAATTTGCATCAGCATTAATGTATTCTTGCAATTCATCTTGTAACTTAGTTTTATTTTGCTCAGTTGGATCTTTTTCAGCACGAATCAATAAACCTTCCATTCCTTCGGCTTTTAGCTTTTCTCTAGTGGTGCTAACCAACTTTGCAAAAGTATCCGCGACTCCTTTCGCTAAAGCTTTTCCACCTTCTTTGAGTGCTTCGGAAAAAAACAAAGAAACAATTACCGCACCAGTGAGTGGTTCTACCATAAAAATTACACCTTAATTGATTAATACAGCATAAGTATATATCATTCGCAACAGGTCAAGCAACAAACAAGAAATTTCGAGCTTTTGCTTATTTGCATTTATGCGCGAAATAAAGTCTATACCAATTCTTTTCGGTTAAGGTTAAAAAAACAGATTTTATCCCCGTTCCTATACTCTGTATGGGAATGAATTATAGAAGGCGCTGACTTCAATGACAGCAAGAGGCAGAGCCTCTGTGATGGCATTCCCAGTCGGAGACTGGGAACGAGATAAAATGAGGTGATACTATCTTTTTTTGGAATTATGTGGGGGGCGTTGTTGGGGATGATCTCCATTCTTGGGGACACTGGGGGAATTTAATTGTTTGCGACCATTAGTAATAATTTTTAACATTTCTTGAATATCCTGTTCAATATTAGCCAGAACGTTATCGGCGTATTTATCAGCACCATCTTCAATTTCTTCAGCTTGAGAAATTGCAATTTGGCGCATTTCTTCTAATTCTTGTTGACAAGCGCGGCGTTTACGGTCAATTTCTGCGAGGGTGTCTTGCATCATTGCTTCACAATCCTGCTGGACTTGTCGCCGCAGTTGGTCAGCTTCTCTCTGTGCTTGTCTGACAATATCACTTTCAGACAAAATTTGCGCTCTTTTGGCTTGGGCTACATCTACTACCTGTTGTCCATATTCTTCTGCTTCTAGAAGAATTTCATTCTTTTGTGCCAAAATATCTAGTGCTTCTTGGAACACTGTTGGCAAAGAAAAACGGACAAAATCCAGTTGTTCAAGTAATTTATCTTCATCTATTAAAGTTCGTCCTGTGAGGGGAATCCTCAAACTAGAGAGAACTATTTCCTCTAATTGGTTGAGTTCGTGCTGAATGTCTACCCCTGCTGTTGGTTCTGGATTGCCAATGGAGGGGATACCATTCACGTACTCTCGTGGGGGAGGATTACTGCCGTTGTGGTTGGATTCGAGGCTAGGGATTTTTGGTTGTAGCATTGGTATATATCTAGGGCAATTTGTGGGGGAACAAGATGATCAACAGAGCCACCAAACCTGGCAATCTCTTTTACCACACTACTACTTAAAAAACTATACTCATTTGATGTTGCCAGAAAAACTGTCTCGATCTGAGTAGACAATGTTTTATTAGTGTGAGCCATTTGTAGCTCAATCTCAAAGTCAGATACCGCTCTTAACCCCCGTAACAAAACTTGCGCTTGTTGCATTTGGGCATATTCTACGGTTAAACCGTCAAAGCTGTCTACTCCTACATTTGGTAAATGTTTTGTAGATAGACGAATTTGTTCTAATCTTTGCTCTACTGTGAACAATGGCATTTTATTGGGATTGCGGAGGACGGCAACTATGACTCGTTCAAATAAACGACTACTGCGCTGAATAAGGTCTAAATGTCCCAAGGTGATGGGATCAAAACTACCAGGATAAATAGCAATCACAATGTTATTTTAAGTGATTATATTGACGGATTTTCAACAGAACTTTATTAAATCTAACACAGGGAGTGGGGGAGGTAGGGGAGGTAGGGAGCAGGGCGCAGGGGAAAGAATTATTCCAATTACCAATTACCGAATTCTACAAATGATTTTAATTTTGCTGAATTACTTATCGCTATAGTGAAGGCGTACTATATTATTGTGTTTCATCTCCATAGATTTCAAATTCCTATAGGTAATTTTGTATGGTAGTGGATTTTTCTGTTTTGCCTTTGGGGTTTCTATTTACTTCCCCTGGTCCGATTGTGGTTAAATTGGGTCCGATTGTTATTCGTTGGTATGGGTTGTTGATTGCTTCTGCGGTATTAATTGGTGTTAGTCTTTCTCAGTACCTAGCCAAGCGTCGTCATCTGAATCCAGATTTAATCAGTGATTTATCAATTTGGTTGGTGATTGGGGCTATTCCTGCCGCTAGATTGTATTATGTTTTGTTTCAGTGGACAGAATATTCTCAACACCCGGAACGGATAATTGCAATTTGGCAAGGGGGTATTGCGATTCATGGGGCAATTATTGGCGGTGCGATCGCGGCGTTAATTTTTGCTAGATTGAATAAGGTATCTTTTTGGCAATTGACGGATTTGGTTGCTCCTTCCTTAATACTAGGGCAAGCCATTGGTCGGTGGGGAAATTTTTTCAACTCGGAAGCTTTTGGCAGACCAACTAATTTACCTTGGAAATTATATATTCCCCCAGATCGTCGTCCTTTGGATTTCGTGAATTTTGAATATTTCCATCCCACTTTTCTGTATGAATCGCTGTGGAATTTAATGGTGTTTGCATTGTTGCTAACTTTGTTTTTTCGAGCTTTATCTAAAAAACCCCGGTTGAAGGTAGGAACGTTATTTTTAGTTTACTGGGTTGCCTATAGCTTGGGACGGATTTGGATTGAAGGTTTACGCACAGATAGCTTAATGCTAGGACCTTTACGGATGGCACAGATGGTAAGTTTAGGGGGAATGACTTTAGGATTATTTGGTTTAGCTTGGCTGTATATATTGAAGCGTTCTTTACCTGATGTTGTTTCTTCAGTGAATGGAGAAAAAAATGCCCCAGAGTAATTAATCTCCAGGGCTTAACCAGGGTGCATCTACCATCTATTTCTACTAGGCAAAGTGGCTGAATCCGGATAGTGCTAGGGAAATGCTAAAAGTTTTTTTGCAAAGTTGTGAAGGGGGAAATTAATGAGTGAATATACTAGTAATTTGAGTTATTCTAAGTATCCCAATGCCTTAGAACCTGCGGTTTATATTGTTGGGGCAGGACCTGGAGATCCTAATTTATTAACGGTTAGAGCGCAAAAGTTGTTGGCTGCGGCTGATGTGATTTTATTTGCAGATTCCTTGATTCCTGAACAGATTTTAGATGTTTGTCGTGCAGATGCGGAAATTATTAAAACAGCAAATCGGACTTTGGAAGAAATTTTACCATTAATGATTGATGCGGTGCGATCGCATAAATCAGTGGTCAGGCTACATTCTGGTGATCCTAGTCTGTATAGTGCTATTCATGAACAAATGCAGCTACTAGCCGATGCGAATATTCCCTTTGAAGTTATCCCTGGTATCAGTGCCTTTCAAGCTGCCGCAGCTAAATTGAAAATAGAGTTAACTGTCCCTGGTTTAGTCCAAACTATTATTCTCACTCGCATTAGCGGTCGTACCCATGTCCCTGATACTGAAGAGTTAGCAGCTTTAGCCGCCCATCGTGCCAGTTTATGTTTATATTTAAGTGTGAGTCATATTACTGAAGCCCAAGGGAAATTATTAGAACATTATGATCCAGATACTCCAGTAGCAATTTGCTATCGCTTAGGCTGGCCAGATGAAAAAATCCGGGTTGTGAATTTAGCACAAATCGCAGATTGTACCCATGAGGAAAAATTACGCCGAACTACACTTTATGTCATCAGTCCCGCACTACTCCCAGTAAGTGGGCGCTCCCGCTTGTATCACCCTGAACATAATCATTTATTCCGTTCATCCCATAATCTTGGTTAGTAGTCTGTCAAATTTATTTTGACGGGTAATGATCGGAAAAAACTTCTGTTCTTCCCTCCCCTACCTCCCCTACCCCACCTTGCTTTACTGAAGATAGAGGATCTTTAAAAAAACAAGATGAACAAAAGTAATATTGGTACAGTTACTATTCCTGGGTATACAATTACTGAACTTATTTATGCTAGTAAAAAAACTACAGTTTATCGTGGTCAACAGCAAACAACACAGATTTCAGTTATTATCAAGATTCTCAACGCAGAATATCCCCCATTGCAGGATTTAATAGCATTTAAAAATCAATTCGCTATTAGTCAACAAATAGATCATCCCAATATTATTAAATGTTATGAATTGGAAAAATATGGTAATAGTTATGCTTTGATTTTAGAAGATTTTAGCGGTATATCTTTGACTGAATATACTAATTCTCAAAAATTAGATATCAATTCTTTTATGCCTATTGCCATTGCAATTACCAAAGCATTAGAATTCTTATATGCCAAGAAAATTATTCATAAAGATATTAAGCCGAGAAATATTCTAATTAATCCCGAAACCCAGGAAATCAAGCTAATAGATTTTAGTATATCCTCTCTATTACCTAAAGAAACTGTGGATATTAAAAGCCCCAATGTCTTAGCGGGGACACTTTTATATATGTCTCCAGAACAAACGGGAAGAATGAATAGAGGGATAGACTACCGCACTGATTTTTATTCTTTAGGAGTAACTTTTTATGAATTACTCACAGGACAATTACCTTTCTATAGTCAAAACCATTTAGAATTAATATATTACCATCTTGCTAAAGTACCTATTCATCCTAGAGAAATTAATCCCCAAATTCCTCAAGTTATAGCAGATGTCATTACTAAGTTAATGGCAAAAAATCCTGATGATAGATATCAAACAGCTAGAGGAATTAGACATGATTTAGAAATATGTCAAAAAATGTTATTAACTGAAGGTGAAATTAATAACTTTGAATTAGCAAAACGAGATATCAGTGATAGGTTTCTGATTCATAACAGACTATATGGTAGAGAACAGGAAATTATTACTTTATTAAAGGCTTTTGAGAACGTCAGTGCTGGTAATAAAGAATTAATCTTAGTGGCAGGTTTTTCTGGGATTGGTAAAACTGCTGTCGTTAATGAAGTTCAGAAACCAATTGTTCGGGAAAAAGGTTATTTTATCTCTGGTAAATATGATCAATTTCAGCGAAATATTCCTTTTTCGGCATTAGTGCAAGCATTTCGCAATCTCATGAGACAACTGCTAACTGAAAATACAGTGCAGTTACAAGAGTGGAAAATTCAGATATTATCAGCTTTGGGAGAACAAGCACAGGTAATTATTGATGTTATTCCTGAACTAGAAAATATTATTGGTCAGCAATCACTAGTTCCTGAACTGACGGGAAATGCTTCAGAAAATCGCTTTAATTTATTATTTAGTAAGTTTATTCAGGTATTTGCTACAAGTGAACATCCATTAGTCATTTTCTTAGATGATTTACAATGGGCTGATATAGCTTCTTTAAAATTAATAAAATTATTAATGTGTGAAAAATACACAAAATATTTATTATTAATTGGAGCATATCGAGATAATGAAGTCAATCCGGGACATCCTTTAATCACAACTTTAGATGATATTCGTCAAGAAAATATCACAATTAATCAGATTATTTTGCAAGCTTTAGATAAATCTCATATTAGACTATTAGTTACAGATACTCTATCTTGTCCGGAATCACATAACCAAGACCTCACAGAACTACTTTTAAGAACCACTCAAGGTAATCCATTTTTTACCAATCAGTTACTTAAATCATTACATGAAGATGGATTAATTACTTTTAATTTTAGCCTTGGTTATTGGCAGTGTGATCTAAATGCAGCCAAAGCTTTATATCATAATGATGATATTGTTAATTTTCTTAAAATCCAATTACAAAAATTACCTAAAAATACTCAAGATATTTTAAAAATAGCTGCTTGTATTGGCAACCAATTTGATTTATCTACTCTGGCTATAGTTTGTGAAAAATCCCAAATACAAATAGCGGCTGAATTATGGGATGCTTTGCAAGAAGAACTGATTATTCCCCAAAATGAAGCATATAAATTTTTTACGGGCGAAGAATCAATATTTGATGTTTTTAACTTAAATTTACCGGTTAATAGCACTGAGTTAATTTTCGCTAAATATAAATTTTTTCATGACCGAGTTCAGCAAGCAGCTTATGTCCTAATTTCTGATGTTGATAAATCAGCAATGCACTTGAAAATTGGTCAGCTACTATTAAAAAATACCAATGCTACGGAACTGGAAGAGAAGATATTTGAGATAGTTAACCAGTTAAATATTGGGGTTGAATTAATTACTAATCAGTCAGAAAGACATGAATTAGCTAAATTAAATTTAATTGCTGGTTGTAAAGCAAAATCTTCTACCGCTCATGAAGCTGCTATTAGATATTTAAAGGTAGGCTTGGAACTTTTAGCAGTAAATAGTTGGGAAGATGAGTATGAATTAACTTTAAATCTTTACACAGAAATCGCAGAAGCAGAATATTTAAATATTGATTTTGAGCAAGCAGAAATATATATAGAAGTAATTAAACAAAATGCTACTAGTCTTATAGATAAAGTAAAAGTGTATGAAGCACAAATACAAATCTATATGTCTCAATTACAACTACAAAGAGCAATAGAAACAGGGTTGAATTTAGTCAACTTGCTGGGAGTAAATTTAGAAAAAACACCTCCACAAAACTTAAATGTTGATGATTTAATCAATTTACCAGAGATGATAGCTACTGATAAACTTGCGGTGATGCGGATTTTAACTAATCTGACTGCTGCTAGTTATTTTGTTGATCCAGAATTATTCCCAGTTATTATCTTTACCATGATCAATCTATCAGTAAAATATGGCAATTCTCCATTTTCTGCTCCTGGATATGTAAACTATGGTGTGATACTCTGCGGTTTTGTTGCTGATATTGAAACTGGATATCGTTATGGTGAATTGGCTTTAAATATATTAGATAAATTTGATGGTAGAACAGTTAAATGTCGAGTTATGCTAATGTGGGCTTGCAATGTCCTATTTTGGAAAAAACATCTCAAAACAGTAGTAAGTAGCTTACAAGAAGCCTTACAAAGCGGAATAGAAACTGGGGATTTAGAATATTCTGGTTACTGCTCGTCAATGTATAACATGAATATGATTTTCAGTGGTGAAAACTTATCCTATGTATTTGAGCAGTTAAAAAGTCATATACTTTTAATGTATAGCTTGAAGCAAGAAGGTACTGTTTTACTACATAAGCTATGGTATCAGCTAGTTTTTAATCTTGCAGAAATTAATGAAACCAAACAAATATTTGATGGTGAGTTATTTGATGAATCTCAAATATTACCAATTTTGATCGCATCTAAATCATCAACTGTAATATTTTCATTATATTTAGCAAAAACTATATTTTATTATTTCTCTGGTTTTACCAGTATCGCTGTTGATAATGGGATTCAAGGTGAAGCTTATTTAGAATGTGTGGTGGGACAAGTTACTACTAGTCAATATAATTTTTATTATTCTTTATCTCTTTTAGCTGAATATAATCAGCAGTCTGTGAGTAGACAAAAACAATATTTAGAAAAAGTTGTATCCAATCAAGAGAAGATGAAAAATTGGGCTATTCATGCCCCCATGAATTTTCAACATAAATATGAACTAATAGAAGCAGAAAAAGCGAGAGTATTAGGAAATAATTGGCAAGCAATAGAGCTTTATGACCAAGCAATTGCTGGAGCTAAAGAACACAAATATCTTCATGAAGAAGCACTAGCTAATGAACTAGCAGCTAAATTCTACCTGAGCTTTAATAAAGAGAAAATTGCTAAAACTTATTTAATAGATGCTTATTATTGTTATGCTAATTGGGGAGCTAGGGCTAAAATTGAGAGTTTAGAAACAACCTATCCTCATTTACTTGAACCTATTATTAATCAAACCAAAACTAAATTAACAGTCGGCGAAGTAAGTACACTTATTAGTAAACCTAGTTTGACGGGTGTTTCTGCATTATTAGATTTAGAAACTGTGACTAAAGCATCCTTAGCAATTTCTTCAGAAATTCAAATAGATAAGTTATTATATACTCTCATGGAGGTAATATCAGAGAATGTTGCCGCCAATAAATCTGCATTAATTTTGCAGAAAGAAGGAAATTTAATATTAGTAGCTCAATGTATGAATGAACATGAATGTAAATTATCTACTACACCAATTAACGATAGCCAAGATTTACCATTAAGTATTATTAATTATGTAGCAAATATGCAAGAATATTTATTAATTAGTGATGCTATAAATGATCAGGATTTTGCCAATGATTCATACATTATTCAGCATCAATCTAAATCTATATTATGTAATCCTATTTTGAATAAAGGGCAATTAATTGGTATTCTTTATTTAGAAAATAATCTGACTGTCGGTGCTTTCACTATTGACAGATTAAGAATATTAAATCTCCTATCTTCTCAAGCCGCTATTTCCCTAGAAAATGCCCAACTCTATAGTAATTTAGAAGAAAAAGTCACCCAAAGAACTCAGGAATTAAATGAAAATAATCTGCATTTAGAACAAACACTACATGAGTTAAAAGCCACACAATCCCAACTAATCCAAACGGAGAAAATGTCCAGTTTAGGACAAATGGTTGCGGGTATTGCCCATGAAATTAATAATCCTGTAAATTTCATCTATGCTAATATTGAACACACTAGTAATTATATTGAATTTATTATCAATTTACTGAATTTATATCAAAAAGAATATCCTCATCCCTCAGATATTATTGAAAAACATAAACAAGACAATGATTTTGATTTTGTTATTCAAGATTTACCTAGAATTATTGATTCAATGATGATAGGTTCAGAACGTATTCGCAAAATTGTTTTAGGCTTACGTAATTTTTCTCGTCTGGATGAATCTGCCACAAAACCTGTAGATATTCATGAAGGAATTGATAGTACATTAATGATTCTTCAACCGAGATTCCAAGAAAAATTAGGTTATTCTAGCAATGTATTAATTAAAAAATATGGTAATCTCCCCTTAGTCCAATGTTATGCTTCTCAACTAAATCAGGTATTTATGAATATCATTAGTAATGCCATTGATGTTCTCAAACAGCGTGAAAAAAGTTTATCTACCGCAGAACTCAACAATAATCCTAACCAGATCATTATTCGCACTCAAATCATTAATAATAATTGGGTACAAATTGCCATTAAAGATAATGGTATGGGGATAAATCCCGAAATTAAACAACGCATATTTGATCCTTTCTTCACCACAAAACCAGTAGGAGAAGGTACAGGATTAGGCTTATCAATTAGTTATCAAATTATCGTAGATAAACACAGTGGTAAATTAGATTGTATCTCTGCACCCGGAAAAGGAACAGAATTTATCATTGAAATTCCCATAAAACTCCACCAACTATAAAACGCCTCCTCTCCGCGCCTCTGCGTGCAAAAAAATATTCAACTCTGCATAACAGCATCCAATAATAACCCAGCCCCAAACCGAACAGGATCTGTACAAGGTAACTTAGTTTCTGCTATAATTTGAGCGATCGCATTTTTCGCCTCCACTTCCCTCAAATTCCGAGTATTCAAAGCAATTCCCACCACAGGAACAGGACGAAAAGCCCCCGCACCACTGGCAACAATTTCATACATCCGAATCACCTCAGATAAAGCGGGAATCGGTACATGAGGATTATTACGGTTATGAGTTTGTCCTGCTTGATGCACTAATATCAAATGTGTAGGCTGAGAACCGCGAATTAAAGGTAAAGTTGCCGTTGAACCAGGGTGTAAAAGAGAACCTTGCCCCTCAATTTGCAAAATATCGTAATGTTGACCAAAACGCATTACCAACTGTTCCACCGCACCAGCAGCAAAATCTACCCGAACAGCGTCTAAAGCCACCCCTTCCCCTTCCAACATTAACCCAGTTTGACCAGTGGCCAAAAACTTAGAACGGATACCCCGCAACTTAGCCACCCGGTGCAATTCCAGACTAGTTGACATTTTGCCAATAGCCATATCCGTTCCCACCGTCAACACCCGCCGACAAGGCAGATTTTGCGCCATTGCCGATGCTACATCTAAATTAGCTGGTTCTTTGCGGACATCCCAAATTAATTGTCCTGGTTTAAGGAGGGCATTTAACTCCGGTATATTTGCCATTGATGTATGTAACCCATTTACCAAAGACATTCCCGCCTTGAGGGCATCTTTGATATCCAGCCAATAATCATCAGGAACAGCACCACCTTTAGGTGCAATCCCAATTACCAAAACTTCCGGCTTGTACTGTAAAGCTGCCGTTAAAGATGCCACAATTGGCACATCTCGCTGAATACCTGTTAACTCGACTAAAGATTTACCTACAGTTTCTCTGTCAATCACCGCCACAATGGGGGACTCGCTGTAGCGTAAAATTGATAACCCAGTTTTTCCTTGAACTCCAGTAATTCCCTCATGGAGAAGAATTGCTATTTTTTGATTAAGCGACAGACGCACAATGTTTCACTCCCAAACCAGGTAAATTATTCGGCAAAACTCGCCCATTTTCCACCACTGCACCAGTAAAAGGATCATCAGTTAGATTTAAGTGACTATCTAAATCCAAATAATCAGCCAGTGGTGCAAGTTGTAAAGCGGCGGTATTAGCAAGACAACTATCAGAATAACAGCCAAACATGACTTGTAAATTATGGGCTTTGGCTGTATTCACCATTCGCATAGCTTCGGTGATTCCCCCAGATTTCATTAATTTGATATTAATACCATCAACATAATTAGCTAATTGGGGAATATCGGCACTGGTAAAGCAACTTTCATCTACAAAAATTGGTAAGGGGGAATGTTTTTTCAATTCGGCTAAATTTGCTTCTTCACCTCTTACTAAAGGCTGTTCTACATACTTGATTTCCAAATCAGCTAACCAATTACACATATTTATGGCATCCATTAAATTCCAACCTCCGTTAGCATCAACAAATACATCTTTTCCGGCAGCTTCTTCCCGTACCGCTAACAACATTTTTTGATCTGCTTCTATTCCCTCAGTTGAACCTAATTTGACTTTTAACAACTGCACATCCATAAATTGTAACCAGTCTCGCGTCCTTGCCCTTGCACCTGCTGGGGAATTAATGCCAATTGTTACCGATGTTGGCACTATAGCATTTCTATCCAGTCCCCACAATTGCCACAATGGCAAATTCACACGCTTACCCAACCAATCATATAATGCCATATCCACAGCCGCTTTGACTGCGGACGGAATTTGCATTTGTTCTAATAGTGCCTCAATTTCCTGCCGTTGCCAAGGGCTATATTTTTGTAAAGCAGGTATGATTTGCTGCAAATTTTCTTGGATTTTCTCCGTAGATTGCCTATGGTTGCCTACACCAAAAGGAGATGCTTCCCCCCAACCTGTAATTCCTTCTGCGGTAATTTGTAACCAGATATTTGTTGTTTGTGCTGTTGTGCCGCGACTAATTGTAAGGGGAAATCGTTTGTTGACGGTGAAGGTTTGAAATTTGATTTGCATAAATATATTAATTAGGGAATATGTATTTTACATGGAGTTGGAATTGTCAGCTACTTGATATTTTCCAATTTTGTTAACCATTTATCGAAATGCTGACACTGTTTACGTATTGTATCCAATCCGATATCCATAGCAATTAAAGAACCATGTAACGGTTTATCATATCCAGGACAACATCGAAGAATACGTTTAGAAGGTGCTGTTATCGGACTATCATTAATATGTTCAGGTGCAGAAAATGATTCACGTTCACGCTGTAGCTGTTCTACTATGTTTTGATCAAACCATCCTAAAAAAGATTGTGGATTACTATAGAGAAGTCCCTCAAACTCATGCACCAATAAATTAGGAATAAAATTTTGGACTCCAATATCTACACCCATTTGTTGTTCAAGATATTCAGCTTTCTCAAAAAGATTAGCTGTAGTGGGAATAGAACTTTTACCGGGAAAATCTTTTGGTAGTCCATACAAATCTAACATCGTAGTTACAAAAGCGGTGCTATCTTCAGAACATTTACGATATAATTCTTTTCTGATTTTTCCATAAGTTACCGCACCTCCTATAAGTATAGGGTTAACATATATATTTTGTTGCAGAAAATGATTGTAAAGTAATTCTCTGACAAAAGTTTCTTCCGTTTGTCCTTCTACAAAAATATTGACTCGCATCATCTTGAAGGTCTACCTCCAATAATGTTCTTTTTCCACAATTCTCCTAAAGTATAATCTTCTAACCACTCTTGTAAATCATCCTCATCCAATCTACGCAGTAATGATTTACCATCTTTTCTATCTACAATAATCACATCATTTGCTGTGAATTCATTTAATAATTCTACAGATTGAGTAGAAACAATTACTTGTTTTTCTCTAGCGGCAGCACGTATTAAAGATGCTAAAATAGTAATTGCATAAGGATGAAGACCTAACTCTGGTTCATCAACTAAAATAGTTTCTGGTTGTAAAACAGTAGGTTGTAAAAATACCGTTGCTAAACATATAAAACGCAGCGTTCCATCTGAAAGCAAATGAGCTTTAAAAGGAATATCTTGACCTTGTTCAAACCATTCTAACTCTATTAGATCCTGATTGTGTGGAGAAGGACGCAATAAAAAATTACCAAAAAAAGGTGCGACAAGTCTGATTGTTTTAACAATCTGTTGATAAGATTGGGAATAGTTATTTTTCAATAAATACAAAAAAGCCGCCAAATTGCGAGCATCTGGACGTAGATAAATATTATCATTAATAGGAACAGCTTGTTTTACATAGGCGCTGTCGCTGGTATCATGAAAATGATAAACCCGCCATTGCTGCATGGCAGATAATACATATTCATCAATTTTTGTACCAGTTCCTGTAAAAGCCTGGGTTTCAAAATGACCACTACCTATTTTCCACTCACCACCACCCCAGCCAAAAGACTCTTCAGAAAACATCAGACGGTTATCTTGAGTAGGTTCAAGGGTGGCAAAATATCTATTATTGCCAAAATATAATTCAATCTCTAATTGTGCAGTTGTTTTTCGCCCGAAATGCAGCGCTGTGTCTGGTCCACCTTGACGACTAACGAAAACTTGCAAATGTCCATCAAGTATCTCTTGAACCATACGAAAAAAGCTGATAAAATTGGATTTTCCTGCGCCATTGCAGCCAATGAGTATATTGAGTTGAGTAAGTTTAAGATCACATTCTGCAATAGATTTAAAGCCCTTCAAAACAATCCTTGATAGTTGTTCTTTATTAATCAACTTTGCCATATTTTTTTATTCAGGTAAAGCATCTAAATCAGATAACTTAACTTGCCAGCTTGCTTTCTCAATCTTTTCCAAATACTCGCAATAAAAGTGATGGGGCGTTAGCATCAATTATATCAAAAAGGGGTATTTCAGATTAATATCCCATCAATACCGTATCTTCTGGAACAGGTTCATTTCTGTCTTGCAAAACTTCAATGTAGAGAGATATTGCTTCTTCTATGTTAGCTAAAGCTTCCTCACGAGTTTTACCCTGACTAATACAACCGGGTAAACTGGGTACTTCGACAACAAAATACCCATCTTCCCCATGAGATAACAGCACTTTCCGTTGAGATTTTATTGTTACCATAGTTCAATCAATTTCTCCATGAAATAACAGACATAGTTGAAAATATTTTATTCTAGTAAATCATTTATATCATATAACTTTATTTGCCAGGTTGCTTGGTGTATTTTACAGACGATCAAAATCCGCATCAACAATTGCTAAAATTCCCTGAAAATTTGATTTTTCTAAAATTTCTAAAATGGCAATAGCACGTTGTTTACTAGAAGGTTTACCCGCAGTAATGACTAATTCACAACTTAATTTATCAACAAATCGCTATAAGCCGCTAACGGAAATTTGCTTAATTTGCATAATAATTAACTCTCATAACAATACAAACTTTAAAGACATAAATAAATTCTATTTGATGATTAATAATTGACTATTATATCATAGCAATTTTCCCATTAAAACAAGGTATAAACATCTAAAAACCCGATCAAGGTTGACCGGGTTCTAGTGAATTTGCAGGTTTCAAATGATTAAAGTAAGTAAGTGAATTTAAGTTACTAAGGGTGGACTTTCTAAAACGCAAGTACAGCATCTCTACGTCTTTCCGCTCTGGGATTTGGCTTCGCCACCTCATCTAGAGTTTGGCTAGTTGCCACTTCATCATCAATAATGCTGTAATTGTCGGGCTGATGATAGGGGACACGCTGATCATTTACCCTTTCTTTTAGTTGGTTTTTATTTGCTTGGTGTCCTATGGTTTGAATATATCATTTGATTTTTGAGATAGGACTTATTCTTTACATTTATTAACAAATTGGTGTGCTTATTTCCGATGATTGCCTTTTTGCCAACTTTGACTATTAGGCTGCTTGCTGAATTTAGCTTGAGGAAAAAGTCGTTGTTCTATTTGTTCATAACTGCCTTCAAAGTCGCATTTACCAAAATGGGGACATTGACGACAGTAAACGCCTTTGCTGTACCGTTCTAGATTCTCACGGTTGAAAAAATAGGGTTTATGACTAAATGTACTTGCTACCCATTGCCATGACATATTGTTACTTGCTGGATCACCGTCGAGTAAATGTTGGAGAAACCATTTTGCGCCGGCTTGCCATTGAATATGTCGCCAATGGATAATATAGGCGGCTAACCACATTCTTATATGGTTGTGTAGGTAGCCTGTTTCTTGTAGTTCCTGACTAAAGCTGTCTATGCAAACTAGTCCTGTTGTTCCGGTTGTGATATCTTCAGGTAGTTGGGCTGCGTAGTCTGTTGATTGATAACCGGTTTTGTATTCTTCTTGATTTTGCCAAATCTCGTTTCCTAGTTTGACATATAATCTTTGCCAATAATCGCGCCAGCCTAGTTCGTTAATTAGTTTATTAGCATCGTCGGGATTGTTAATTCGGTTCAGTATATATTCTCGAACTTCGCGCAAACTCAAGACTCCATGACGAAGGTATGGTGATAATTTGGTAATGTTACCTGTTAAGAAGTTGCGGGTTTTTGCGTAAGCTATGGGATCAATTTTTTGTAGTGCTTGTTGTGCTGCTTTCCTTCCTCCGGGAATATCGCTAATGTGATCATCTTGTGCTGCGGCTTGGGGGAACTGTTCCTTGAGATATGCGACTAATTCGGCTCGATTTTGGAAATCACGTAACATAAAATTTGTAGATGTCAATTTAATATTTTAAGAATAATTAAACGCAGATGAACGCAAATAAGGACGGATGAGTCAATGTATTTTATGATTCTGTGGAGATTCACGTAAAATTGGTATTAGTAGTCTACAATCAGATGTGGTTTTATGTAATAAAGCAATTAAAGCAAACCCCCTGTGGTTGCCCCAAATACCGGGGTAGGTACGGGGGCGCTACCCCTAGGTT